>DAIDAW010000002.1 GCA_027310425.1 bacterium
GGCAAAAGCCGCGACAGCCGATGACATAAGCGAATACAGCCAGGTCGTCACGTTCGCGGTCGGCACGACCAATGTCCAGAAGGTTTCGTCCGCATACGCAACATACGATCTTAATGCGGATAAGCGGGTGAATCTTGTGGACTTGTCCATTGAGCTCTACTGGTATAAAAAGCCGCTCACGCAGGACGCGCGCCAGAAATACGATTTCAACAACGACAACATCGTGAATCTCCAGGACGTGAGCATTCTGCTGTACTACTGGACCGGATAGTTATTAGAATTTAGAAAATAGAAAGTAGAAAATAGTATACGATTCGGTTCATGGAAACGACGAAAACATTTAAAGACCTCATTGTGTGGCAAAAAGCCCGTGATCTTACGGTTCTTGTCTATAAAATAACTGATGTATTTCCAAAATCAGAATTATACGGTCTTACAAATCAAATGCGTCGTGCCGCGATTTCCATTTCTTCCAACATTGCAGAAAGCTATCACCGGTTTCATGCAAAAGAGAAAAATCAGTTTCTCGCAATCGCTTTCGGCTCCGGCTCTGAGCTCGAGAGTCAATTTGAAATAGCTAAAATCCTCTTCCCGTCTTTTGATTATAGCCAAGGAGAACTCCTTTTATCCGAGGTAATGAAATTGTTAAATACATTTCTTTCAGAGAAATTATGAAGCCGAAGATCTTTGCTTTTCTATTTTCTATTTTCTATTTTCTATTTTCTGTAGGATCGGCTTTTGCGGCAACGCGCTTGTATCTCAACTCCGACATCTGGACCGTGGGCGTCGGGCAGGAAACGCACGTGCAGATTTCCATCGACACGACCGAGCGCGTGAACGCATTCCGCCTTGCGCTCGCGTATCCGCTCGATACGTTCGAATATGCCGGCTGGTCGGATGGCGCGTCGATTGTCGGCGCCTGGATAACCAGGCCTGCTGCGCAGAACGGAACCGTCCTGCTTGAAGGCGCGATTCCCGGAGGATTCGAAGGCGACAACGGCTTGCTCGTCACGCTCGTGTTCCGCGGCGTGCGCCAGGGCGCAAATCAGATTCAGGTGATGTCCGATTCGCGTTTGTATGCGAATGACGGAAACGGAAGCGTGATTCCATTCGACACACGACCGTTCAGGTTCCGCGTCGTGCCAAGCGGCGAAGGCGCGCCCGCGCCATATACGGGCGTGTTCAAAGACAGCACGCCGCCGGAACAGTTTACGCCGCTGGTCGCGCGCGACGAGAGTATGTTCGATGGAAAATGGTTCGCGGTTTTTGAAACGCAGGATAAAGATTCCGGCATTGCGCGTTACGACATCGCGGAATCGAATTTCTCCTGCTCCGTTGTTTCTCGGGGCGCATGGAAAGAGGCGCAGAGCCCGGTTGTGCTTTCCGATCAATCCCGCCGGTCGTTTGTATGCATTCGGGCAACGGATAGAGAGGGAAACGAGCGCGTTGCGTCGGTTGCGCCCCTCTCAAACGCCGGTTCGCTTTCCTCCTCTTTCCGGGTTCCGTGGGGTATACTGATAGGAGCAGCTGCGCTTGGAGTTTTAGTGAATATGATACTGAGGCGGCGCAGAGCATCGTAGTATGCATGATTTCAACCAGGCCATGAAGAGGCACATGCGCGGGATTGTCGCAGCAGCTGTTTTTTCTATTTTTTGGATTATTGGATTCGGCGCGCGCGCCGCGACATTGGATTTCGCGCCACAAGCCGGCGCGTACGCAGTCGGATCGCAATTTTCAGTTGATGTTACGGTTTCGTCCCCGAATCAGGCGGTAAACGCGTTTTCCGGCACGATCTCATTTCCGAAAGAAACGCTCGAAGTGGTATCGCTGGGCACAACAGGTTCGATCGTGTCGCTTTGGGCGCAGGAGCCGGTTTTTTCCAATGCAAACGGCACGGTGAGTTTTGAAGGAGCGGTGCTGAACCCCGGATATCAGGGAGCGGGCGGGCGCGTGGTGCGTCTTACGCTGCGCGCGAAAAGCCAAGGCATTGCGACCCTGGGATTTTCTTCGGCGTCCGTGCTTGCCAACGACGGCCGGGGAACCGATGTGCTTGAACGAAGCGGCACTGCGACTTTTTCTTTTTCAAGCGTGCAGTTCACTCCTGCGCCTGCATCGGAAACGCAAATCGGAACCGGAACGTCGCTGGCGCCGATGGTAAGTTCTCCTACGCATCCTGATTCCGGCGCGTGGTACGCGAATCCGAACCCGAAATTTGTTTGGCCCATTGCGTCCGATACCGCTGCTGTGCGTTTGGGATACGGCACGCTTGCCAACGGATCGCCGGTCACGGCGTATGCGCCGCCGATTACCGCAAAGCAATTGGAAAATATCAAGGACGGCATATGGTATTTCAATGTCCAGCTCAAGAATGGTTCGGGATGGGGGAATATCGCGCATTTCCGTTTCAATATTGATACCGCGTCGCCGTTCATCAATGCGGTTTCCGTTGCGAAACAAACCGATCCGTTTGATCCGAATGTGCGCGTTTCCATCGATGCGTCTGATGCGCTTTCCGGCATTCTTTCTTATGAATTCACGGTAGATACCGGAGTGCCCGTGAATGTTTCTCCTGATATGCTGCGGGGCGGCCAATATGATCTTGGCCCCCAGAAACCGGGCGATCATGCGTTGCAGGTGCGGGTATTCGATAAAGCGAATAATCGGGCAATTGCCACAGCTTCGTTTAGTATTCAGCCGCTTGCATCTCCAAGCATTTCTTCGTATTCCCAGCGCATTCAGCCTGGTGCGCCGTTTTCCGTGGAGGGGAATGCGTTGCCGGGAATCCAGATTGAAATTTGGACGCAGCAAAGAGAATCTTCCCAGCCACCTGTTCGTTATCAGGCGCTTGCGGATGCAAACGGACGGTTTGCATTTACGACGAATGACATACGTGGGAGCGGCGCATATGAGTTCTGGCTTGTCGCGCGCGCCGGGTCAGGAGCCGAAAGCATGCCGACGGAAAAGCTGACATTCACGGTCGGACGCGCTGCATTCCTCGAATTCGGATCGAATATTCTTGCAGCGCTTGCGGTATTCGTTCCCCTTGTGGCGCTTGCCGCGGTACTGTTCTGGCTGATATGGCGCATTGTGTATGCGTGTCGGTCGTGGAAGCGTTCGGTTTTGAAGGAAATTGACGAGAGCAAGGCCGTACTTCACCGGGCCGTACTGGATGCCTATAAAGACATCGCTACGCATACGCGTTTGCTGGAAAAAACGCAGGCGCGCCGCGCGCTCACGCGCGAGGAAGAGTATATGCTCGCGTATTTCCAGGACCGGCTGCAAAATTTGGAACGCGCGGTGAAAAAAGAAATCCAGGATATCGAAAAAACAGTCAATCGTTCATCGGACAAATAATTTTTGCAAAAAACCATATGAAGCGCACTGAACAAAAGAATAAAGAAGTTATACGCGTTGCATTCCGGATTCTGGTTTGGATCGTGGCGCTCAGCGCGGTCGTGTTGTTTGTTATGCGCCGCGTGCGCTGAGTCGTAGCCTGTATGTACGTTTCCGAAAAAGATAGGCGCGGTATTTTGACGTCCGCGTATGCAAAGAACAAGGAAGCGATCGCGGTGTATGCGATGAATTTCTTGCGCACCTTCGCGCTCTCGCTCCCGGGGATTTTCGTGCCGCTCTATGTGTTCAACTTGCCGGGGAAGCCGCGCCTGGTATCCGAAGACGTCTCGAACAACATCGCATGGATTGCCGTGTATTACCTGATCTATACCCTGACTGCGACGCTTGCCAATATGCTGCTGCTCAAACCGGTATTCCATTGGTTGCGTTTCAAACGGTCGCTCTTGCTCAGCATGGCATTACTTGCGGGCGCGCTTTTTGCGCTCGTGTTCACGAAGGAATATTTTTTCCTTTTATTCGTCGCTGCGATCCTTTCCGGCCTCACGGTGCATTTTTACTGGATTCCGTTCCATATTTTTTTCGTGCGTAAAACGAATCAAGGCGGCAATTTCGGCGAGGAATCAGCGCTTCAGCTGTTTATGAACGCAATGGCAGGCATTGCGGGGCCGCTTGTTGCGGGCGTTTTAATAGAGCAATTCGGATTTCGCGCGATGTTCCTTGTTTCTTTATTTTTCACTCTGTGCGCGGCATTGCCGGTGCTCTTATGGGTTGGGGAAGGTGAACACCGGGATCATTCGTTTGCCACTGTTTTCCATTCCACGATGGTTGAGCGGCGTACGCGCAGATTCGCGGTTGCATTCGTCGGAAACGCAATTGAGGATGTGTTGTACGAAATGGCGTGGTCTTTGCTGCTGTATTTCGTGCTTTCGGATTTCATCCGCGTGGGCGCGATTACGACGCTTTCCATCGGCATTTCCTCGGTGTTGATGCTTTGGATCGGCAGGATTATCGAGCAGCGCAAGTACGAGTGGCTTCAAAAAACCAGCTTTGTGGCGAATGCGTTGCTCTACGGCGCACGGTTGTTGCCGCTCACGCCGCTGCGCGCATACGCGATTGACATTGTGGACCGCATAAACGGAAAATTGTACAATGTTGCCTTCATGAGCAGGGTGTACGATGCCGCGCAGGAATTCGGGCAATCGGATATCGTGATTTTCCGCGAATGGATACGGCACGCGGCGCAAGCTTTTGCCGTAGCCGTGGTGCTCGCCGGGTTATTTACCGGCCTTCCGTGGACGTTTATTTTCGCATTTGCCATGGGCGCGTCGTTTCTTGCGCTGTATATTTTTTGAATTTTTCTATGGATCATACGCTTCATCATATCGGGTTTTTGATTGACGGCAATCGCCGGTGGGCGCGCGCCAATAACAAAACCGAGCGCCAGGGATACGATGCGGGCGCGGAGAATGTGTATGCGATTGCAAAAGCATGCATCGAACGCGGAATTCCGTACGTGACGTTTTGGGGTCTGTCTTCTGAAAATTTCAAGCAGCGGACGAGCGCGGAGCTTCGCTACATTTTCGACGCAATCAAGAAAACAGGATTGCGTATCGAGCGCATCCGAGGATATCGCGCCCGCCTGCGCGTCATCGGCAATATCGATGCGTTGCCCAAACAAACGCGGGAATTCGTCCTTACGCACATCAAACCGCTCGAGCATCAGGAAGGGTTTGATACGACGGTAATCGCGGGCGTGAATTACGGCGGCAGGGATGAGCTCGTGCGCGCATTCCGGGATATGACCCGCGCCGGCGCGAAAGCAGAGGAAGTCGATGAACAGGCAATTTCGCGTCATCTTGATACTGCCGGCATTCCGGATCCAGACCTGATCGTCCGTACCGGAGCGCAGAAGCGTTTGTCCGGATTTATGCCGTGGCAAAGCGTGTATGCCGAGCTGTATTTTCTTGACACGCTGTGGCCCGACTTTACGGTTGAGGATTTGGATGCTGCTATCGCGTGGTATAAAACGCAGCAGCGCAATTTCGGCAAATAAACTCCCGCCATGCAGTTCGTTTCCTGGAATGTGAACGGATTGCGCGCGTGCATGCGCAAAGGGTTTGCTCGTTTTGTGGAGCGCGCATCTCCTGACGTGCTTGCTCTGCAGGAAATAAAAGTTTCCGAAAAAGATAGTGCGGTTCTTTCGCCGGAATTCGAGAGACTCGGCTATTCCGCGTTCTGGAATCCCGCGCACAAAAGCGGCTACAGCGGCACCGCGGTATTTTCAAAACGAAAACCCGTGCGCGTCTCATACGGCATCGGTGATGCAAGTATCGATGCGGAAGGGAGGGTCGTCGCATTGGAATTTCCGAAGTTCGTTTTCATCAACGCGTATTTTCCGCATACGCAGCGCGAACTCGCGCGCCTGGATTTCAAGCTCGCATTCAACAAAAAATTCCAAGCATGGTGCGCGCAGCGCGCCGGAACAAAGCCGCTGATTATCACCGGCGATTTCAATGTCGCGCATACGCCGGACGACCTTGCGAATCCGAAACACAACGAGCGCAACGCGGGTTTTACCCCCCAAGAGCGCGCGTGGTTTGACGCGTTTCTCGCATCCGGTTTTACGGACACATTCCGCATGTTTACGCGCGGCAACGGGCATTATACCTGGTGGACGTACCGGTTTGGCGCCCGCTCTCGCAACATCGGCTGGCGCATTGACTATTTTCTGGTGAGCAAAAAGTTCAGACAAAAAGTCAGAAAAAGCGAGATTGTGTCGGATATCGGAGGCTCGGACCACTGCCCGATTTTGTTAGAAATGAGAGTCTAAAGAATAGAAAATAGAAGACGAAGTTTATGGAATACGTAGCAATTATGCGGAAATCATGGGGGTTGACCGAAAAAATTCTAAACGGCAAGAAAAAAGTCGAGTCGCGCTGGTATATGGCAAAATGCAAGCCATGGAATCGCATTCAGCGCGGCGAAATAATCTTCTTCAAAGATTCGGGAGGTCCGGTATTGATAAAAACCTACGCAAAAAAGGTTTTGCAATTTTCTGATTTGACTCCTGCGAAAGTGAAAAAGATATTACGCCAGTATGGCAAACAAGGCGGGATTGAGAAGGGGGAAGAGCTGGATTTTTTCAAGAGATTTAAAAATAAAAGATACTGTATATTAATTTTTCTTGGAAATCCCCGGAAAGTTCAACCGTTTGATATCGACAAAACCGGATTCGGGGCAATGGCTGCGTGGATCACCGTTGATAATGTTTCAGAAATAGCGCGGAAGCATTTTCCCGTGGTATCATAGAAATATGAGAAAATACCTTTTGTCTTTCGGAATCGGAGTCGGTGTGCTTGCGCTGATTGGCGGGGCGCTATGGTTTGTCCAGTACGCCAAGAATCGCCAGGAAACAGGTGTGTTTGTTTCGCCGAGCCCGAATGTTGATATTGTCGTTGATACTCCGCAACTCAATGCCACGGTTGCGTCGCCGATCAAAATTTCCGGCAGGGCGCGCGGTTCGTGGTTTTTTGAAGCATCGTTTCCGGCGATGCTTGAAACAAAAACAGGCGGGATTGTCGCGCGCACGCCAGCGCGCGCGCTGGGCGACTGGATGACGAGCGATTTCGTGCCGTTCGAAGCGACGCTTTCGTATACCGTTGCCACGGATACGGCGATGACTCTTGTTTTGAAAAAGGATAATCCGTCCGGCATACCGGAAAAAGACGCATCACGAACAATCCCCGTCATCGTGCAAGGCGTTCCAACAGCCGCGGTGAAGCTGTATTTTGCGAATACGATTTTCGATCCCGAACGGCTTGATTGCACGAAACTTTTTTCCGTTACGCGGCTCATACCGAAAACAACGACTGTTGCGCGCGCTGCGCTTGAGCAACTGCTTCTGGGGCCGACGCCCGCAGAGCAGGACCAGGGATATTTCACAGGAATCGATCAGGGCGTCCGCCTGAACAGCGTTGCCATCAAAAATGGGGTTGCGTATGCTGATTTCACCGATATTCCCGACGGCGGTTCATGCAGGGTTGTGACGATTGCAAGGCAGATTGAAAATACGTTGAAACAATTTCCGACGATCAAGAACGTCGTGATTTCCTTGAACGGCAAAACGGAAAATATTCTTCAACCGTAAATAAAAAATGAAAAACCCATGAAACGCATATCACCATCGTGGGTCCGAATATTTTGGCGCTCACATGGTCTGGAAAAGGCGTGCGGCGCAATTGAGCGCATGGAATGTATTGTGCCGTCGAAGAACGACGAGCCCGGACGGCATTTGTTGTACAAAGTCGGGACGAGTATGGGCATGTACGCGCTTCGTGTGCAGAATCCCGTTGCCGTGAAGGTGCGCAAGACTTTTCTTAAGGACGAAGCGCGGCTTATCCGGTTTTTTTCGAAGTACGGTTGTGCGCCCGAACTCATTTTGTTCACGGAAAAACCGATGCCCACGTTGGTGCGCGAATGGACAAATGGCGAATTATTGAGCGCGCTTATTCGTTCTCCTCGATTGGTGCGCGCAGAACATATCAAAGAGCTTATTGCATTGATTATTCGTTTCGAGAATATCCCCGTGGCGGCCTATAAGCGCGCGTGCGGGATACATCCTTCCCGTTCGCACGGCCAATCGCGCGGCAAAGCAGAATTATTCGGAACGTTTATCGAGAAGATCATCGAGCGGTTTCAAGAAGCGGATGCAGATACGTTTCTGTTTTCCTGGAGAATGCGCGCCAAGGCAACGCTGATGCAATCAATGCGGATTTTCGAGCACCTCCTTGCTCGGGTTTCTAATGTGGATGTGTTGCGCGAATGCGTGTCGCTGAGCGTGACGTTCGAGAATACCGTTCTAACGGAGAACGGGTATCGGAATATCGACTGGGAGCCGAATGGATTCGGCATAACGCATCCGGTTTTTCCGCTTGTCGTGATGTTGCGACGGCTTGATCTGAAAGGCCAGAAAAAAGATTTTGCGATACGGGAATTTGCCCGATTTTCGAAAATCCCTCATGCGCGCGCGCTGATTGAATTTTATAATTTTGAGCGCGCCGTAAGGGAATTTCTGTGGTGGTTTTCGTGGTTTGCAAAATTGAAACACGCAAAGATACGCGATGCAAAGCATATCGCAGCCTGGAAACAAAGCATGACACAAGATTACGAGGAATTGTCAGATCTTGTTGCCCAGTATACGAAACAATTGAAGCTTAATGCGTGATGTCCGTGCGCTGCCGGGAAAAGTTGCTTCGAAACAAAATAAAAAGAACGGTCGTATAAAATATGCCGTATCAATATTTTGGATATATAAGATTTCTTCAGACCTATGCTTGGCTCATAGCATTCGCGATTCTGTGGAGTTTGCCATGGAAAGGATATGCGCTCTGGAGGGCAGCGCGCAATTCTTCTCCCAGGTGGTTTGTCGCGCTTCTGCTTGTGAATACGCTTGCGGTGCTTGATATTCTGTATATTTTCGTATTTAGCAAACAGGCAAAAGCTAAGAGAAAAGCTTTGAAGAAAGACGAACCGGCATAATGATTTTTCCCACAACACTCAGCATGGTGCGCGGAGCGTTGCGGGAAAAGAAGTCGGGCTGCCGGGAATCGTCATGCCATAGGCAGATCCGTCTCTGGCGGAAACCCGGGCTATCCCGCACAATCGTTTGGTCGGGGTGCCGAGAGTTGAACTCGGATCACATGCACCCCATGCATGCATACTACCGTTGTACTACACCCCGATATGATTGTGCGGGACGGACTGCCATTATCCCACAGCCCGAAACGTTGCGTAAAACGCCGAGAGATGAACACTGAACGCTTCTCTTTTCACCTTACAATAAAAAAAGCGATCCGTAAATCGCCGCTGATCCTATATACACTATGTACCAGTACCCGCGCTATTTATCATCTTCAGTCAGGCCGAGCAGGCGCTTTTCAATTTGCCAGCCAGCAATCAACACAAAAAGCACAATTGTGGTTGCGGCAATCGCTATTACATACATGCCGAGTCCAATCGTAGCGCCGATTGCTGCGGTCATCCATACGCTTGCAGCAGTGGTGAGGCCGCGTATTTTATTATCATGAAAAATGATGAGTCCGGCGCCCAGAAATCCGAGTCCGGTCACCAAAGATGCAACGACGGGCATGGGATTGATAGTTTGCGCTTTCCAGAGCGCGGGGATGATGTCGTTTCCAATGGCGACGAACAGCGCGCATCCCATTGCGATAAGCGAAAACGTACGCAGCCCTGCTTCTTTGTGCGAGGATTTGCGTTCCAGTCCGATGAGCGTGCCGAGAATTGCGGCAACCGCGAGTTTGGCGACGATTGCAGTGAATATCGGATCGAATGCATTCGCGATATCCATAGAATAGCAGTGCTATTTATTTTTTCGCTGCGTCGGCGCGCTGGCGCGTCGGCTTTTTCTTCGCGCCTCGGATGCATTGCGCGCATGCTTTGATGCGTTTGCCGGACGGCAACGTCAGCCATTGTAAATTCGGGTATACCCTGCGTTTTTTCGTCGGGTTATAATGGCCGATCAAAAGAATACGTTTGCGGGCCATAATTGGCTTTTTCCCGCATATCGAGCAAATTGAAGACATATGATTGATAAAGAATGGCAAGTTAAGGGTTGATTCGCTTCTGGCGGAAAACCAGAAAGATTACAAGAGTAAGTATAGGGCGGAACAGGGAAATAATCAAGGCAGGTTTCTTTTCTGTTGGCGATATAGTATGATGGACGCATGCTGTCAGTTTTTTCCCTGCTTGTTCTCGTGTTTTCCGTGGTTATCCACGAGGTTTCGCACGGGTATGCGGCGAAAGCTCTGGGCGATGATACTGCCGAGCAGATGGGCCGCTTGACACTCAATCCTTTGCGCCACATTGATCCGGTGGGGTCGGTGCTCGTGCCGCTCGTGCTCTACGTAACCACGCGCGGTTCGTTCCTTTTTGGGTGGGCGAATCCGGTGCCGTATAATCCGTTCAATCTGAAGGATCAAAAACGCGGTCCGGCGCTCGTCGCAGCAGCGGGACCGGTATCGAATCTTGCGCTCGCGTTCATATTCGGACTGATGCTGCGCAGCGGCATTACCCCGATTTTTTCTCCGCTCGGAACGCTTTTTTACATTATTGTATCCGTGAATGTGACGCTTGCGGTATTCAATTTTGTTCCGATTCCGCCGCTCGACGGATCAAAAATTCTCTTCGGGCTGTTGCCGTATCAGATGCGCAGCGTGGAAGATTTTTTGTCGCGCAACGGCACGATCCTGTTTTTTCTGTTTGTATTTTTTGGATTTCAACTGATTGTGCCAGTTGTGGAATTGTTGATCGGATTGTTTACCGGAACCCAAGTGTAATGGTGCGAGCCGAAGAGAATAAGAATAAGGGACGGGAAGCGATCGGCATTGACTTTTAAGCGCGATTTTGCTATGTTTAGAAAGATTCGCCAGCATTATGCAGCTGACAATTAGTAATTAGTTTTTAGAATAATTAGAAATTTTCGCAGTGCCTACCGTTCATCAATTAATCAAGCACGGGCGTAAAACATCCGCAAAGAAGACAAAGGCTCCTGCATTGCAGAAGTATTTTAACGCCGTCAAAAATCGCTACAAAGAATCGTCGTCGCCGTTCAAACGGGGCGTGTGCCTGAAAGTGACGACGATGACCCCGAAAAAACCGAACTCGGCGCTCCGCAAAATCGCGCGCGTGCGCTTGACCAACGGTATGGAAGTGACGGCATACATCCCCGGCGAAGGGCATAATCTTCAGGAACACTCAGTGGTGGTGGTGCGTGGCGGCAGAGTGAAGGATTTGCCGGGCGTGCGCTATCATATTGTGCGCGGCAGATTGGATGCGGCAGGAGTTGATAAGCGTCATCAGCAGCGTTCGAAATACGGAGCAAAACAGCCGAAGAAATAATGAACGGTATAGAGTATTGAGGTTTGAATTCTACGTATGCGCAAAAAAGGAAATTATCACAGACCGTATCCTTTGGATCCGAAATACCAGCACCAACTGGTGGGCGTGTTGATTAATCATGTGATGAAGGACGGCAAAAAGAGCGTTGCACAGCGCATCGTATATGGCGCTTTTTCGCGCATCGAACAGGAAGCAAAGCAGGATCCGGTTATTGTGCTGGAAGAGGCGATCAAGAACGTATCGCCGGTGCTCGAAGTCCGTTCCAAGCGCATTGGCGGCGCGAACTATCAGGTGCCAGTCGAAGTTCGTGGCGAACGCAAGCTTGCATTATCATTGCGCTGGATTTTGGGAGCGGCGCGATCCCAGAAAGGGAAAGCGATGTCTTTCAAGCTCGCGGATCAGCTTTTGCAGGCTGCGCACAACGAGGGTGCGGCAGTCAAGAAACGCCAGGACGTGCAGCGCATGGCTGAAGCGAATAAAGCATTCGCGCATTTCGCATAAATAAAAGATACGAATATACGACTCGTACTACGACGAGTATCCGAACGACTGAAGATCATGGAACGAGAATATTCACTTGAGCAGACGCGCGACATCGGCATCATCGCGCACATTGACGCGGGGAAAACCACGGTGTCCGAACGGATTCTGTATTACACCGGCATTTCGCACAAAATCGGGGAAGTGCACGAAGGCGAGGCGATTATGGACTGGATGGTGCAGGAGCGCGAGCGCGGCATTACCATCACCGCTGCCGCGACCACGTGTTTTTGGACCCAAACGTACGATCCGAATTTCAAGGCGGGAAAGAAAAAATTCCGCATCAACCTGATTGATACCCCGGGTCATATCGATTTCACCGTGGAAGTGCAACGGTCGTTGCGCGTTTTGGACGGCGCAGTCGTGGTGTTTGACGGCGTCTCCGGCGTGGAACCTCAGTCAGAAACCGTATGGCGCCAGGCAGACGGCTACAAAGTGCCGCGCTTGTGTTTTATCAATAAGCTTGACCGTTTAGGAGCGAGTTTCGACAATACGCTCGCATCGATCCATGAACGCTTGACGCCTCATGCGATTCCGGTCCATTTGAACATCGGTTTGGAAAATCAGTTCGAGGGCGTGATCGATCTAATTCGCATGAAAGCGATGAAGTTTGCGGGCGAACGGGGAGAGCAAATCATCGAAGAAGACATTCCCGCAGATCTCAAGGATCGCGCCGGAGCGATGCGCGCGCAGATGATGGAAAAAGCAGCCGAACAGGATGACAAGCTGCTTGAGAAGTATCTTGCGGGCCATGAACTGACCGAAGAAGAAATCCGCATGGGATTGCGCAAAGGGTGTCTGGCATATACGCTTGTGCCGGTGCTGTGCGGCTCTGCGCTCCATAACAAAGGCGTGCAGCTTTTGCTCGATGCGATAGTTGATTTTCTTCCTTCTCCGCTGGATCTTGCCAAGACAAAGCCAATCCAGGGCACTGACCCGAAAACGGGCACCGAGATCGCCCGCCAACCGAGCGATGCCGAGCCGTTTACCGCGCTTGCATTCAAGGTTGCGGCGGATCCGTTTGTCGGAACGCTCGTGTTTTTCCGCGTCTACGCGGGGACGTTGAAAAAAGGAAGTTACGTATATAACGCTACGAAAGGTGAACAGGAACGGGTGGGACGGATTCTGCGCATGCATGCCAACCATCGGGAAGAAGTCGAAGAAGTGTTCGCAGGAGAAATTGCCGCGCTCGTCGGGATGAAAAATACCACAACCGGCGACACGCTCACGGATGCGGCGACGCCAATGCTGCTGGAAAAACCCGTATTCCCCGAACCGGTCATTTCCATGAAAATCGAACCGAAGACGAAAGCGGATCAGGAAAAAATGGGCATCGTGTTGCGCAAGCTTCAGGAAGAGGATCCGACATTCCGCGTGAAAACGGATGAGGAAACTATGGAAGTTATTATTTCCGGCATGGGGGAATTGCATCTGGATGTTCTGGTGGATCGGATGCGCCGCGAATTCAGCGTGGAAGTCAATGTCGGCAGGCCCCAAGTTGCTTATCGTGAAACCATCAAGAAGTACGTTGAGCAGGAAGGCAAATACATCAGGCAGTCGGGCGGCCGTGGCCAATACGGTCACGTATGGCTGAAGCTCTAACCGATGGAGCAGGGCGCGGGATATGAGTTTGTTGACGCGATCAAGGGAGGCGTGATTCCGCAGTCATTCATTCCTGCGGTACAGAAAGGAGTTAAGGAAGCTATGGAGAAAGGTGTACTCGCCGGATTTCCGGTCGTGGACGTGAAGGTGACGCTCTATGACGGATCGTTCCACGAAGTCGATTCGTCCGAAGCCGCATTCAAAATCGCGGGATCTCTCGCATTTCAGGAAGGCGCGAAGAAAGCCGATTTGGTTTTGCTCGAGCCGCTCATGAAAGTCGAAGTCATTGTGCCGGATAAATTCCTCGGTGATGTAACCGGCGATTTGAGTTCGAAGCGCGCGAAGATCGAACGCATGGGCGAACGTTCGAACTTGAAAGTCGTTGATGCATTCGTGCCGCTTGCCGAAATGTTCGGATATGCCACGAAGCTTCGTTCTATGACAGAGGGGCGGGGGACATTCACGATGGAATTCGACCACTACGAAGAGGTGCCGCGCCATATTGCGGAACAGATTGTTTCAGGAAAGAAAGCATGACGTGTATGCGCGCAAGCGCGATTGAGCGATTGCCGCGGTGTTGACTTTGCCCTTAAAATCTATTACGATAGACAGAACCCTTGTAATTAATTTTTACAAAATAATCCATTCATATGGCAACAGCAACTTTTGAGCGGAAAAAACCGCATCTCAACGTCGGTACTATCGGTCACGTTGATCACGGAAAGACCACGTTGACGTCCGCCATCACCAAAGTGTTGGCGTTGAAAGGCCTTGCGAAGGCGAAAGAATACGCTGAAATCGACAGCGCTCCGGAAGAAAAAGCGCGCGGCGTTACCATCAATATTCATCACTCGGAATACGAATCCGATGCGCGCCACTACGCGCATATCGACGCTCCGGGACACGCGGACTACATCAAGAATATGATTACCGGCGCGGCGCAGATGGACGGCGCAGTTTTGGTTGTGTCGGCCCCGGATGGCCCGATGCCGCAGACGCGCGAGCACATCTTGCTTGCGCACCAGGTCGGCGTTCCTCGCATTATCGTGTTTCTGAACAAGGTTGATATGGTGCAGGACAAGGAACTTGTTGATTTGGTTGAACAGGAAGTGCGTGAGCTTTTGAAAAAGTACCAATTCCCCGGGGACGAAATCCCCGTGATCCGCGGTTCGGCGCTCAAGGCGACCGAAGCGAAGGATCTCAACGATGCTGCCGTGGAGCCGATTCTGAAGCTTGTGGAAACGATGGATACCTATTTCCCGGAGCCGGTGCGCGAAACCGACAAGCCCTTTTTGATGCCGATTGAAGACATTTTCTCTATTGAAGGGCGCGGCACGGTGGTAACCGGCAGAATCGAGCGCGGCGTGGTGAAAGTCAACGAAGAAGTGGAAATCGTCGGCATCAAGCCGACCGCCAAGACCGTCATTACTGGCATTGAAATGTTCAACAAGTCTCTGGATGAAGGAAGAGCCGGTGATAACGCGGGCATTCTCTTGCGCGGTACCAAAAAAGAAGATGTACAGAAGGGCCAGGTGATTGCCAAGCCGGGAAGCGTGACGCCTCACTCGGAGTTTGAAGCGGAAGCGTATATTCTCAAGAAAGAGGAAGGCGGACGCTGGTCGCAATTCATGACCGGATACAAGCCGCAGTTCTTCATCCGGACTACGGACGTGACCGGAGAAGTAGTGTTGCCCGCTGACCGCGAAATGGTTATGCCTGGCGATACGGCGAAATTCACGGTGAAATTGATTTATCCGGTTGCGCTCGAAGAAAAGCAGCGCTTCGCGTTCCGCGAAGGCGGCAAAACCATCGGCGCAGGAGTCGTTACCAAGATCATCAAGTAAGACTTTTTGTAGAATGGCGCACGCGGCAGATCCTAAACAAAAGATTCGTATCAAGATAAAGTCGTATGATCACAAGATCATCGATAATTCCTGCCGTCTCATCATTGAGACCGCGATGCGTCACGGAGCAGAAGTCGCGGGTCCGATTCCGCTCCCCACGGATATCAAGAAATACACGGTAAACCGTTCCACATTCGTGCACAAGAACGCGCGCGAGCAGTTCGAGATGCGCGTGCACAAGCGACTCATTGACATTCTCAACCCGTCTTCGAAAACCATCGAAGCGCTTATGAATCTGGAGTTGCCGGCGGGGACAGACATCGAAGTAAAAATGATTACGTGATCTCGGGCTGCATTCGGCAAAGCGCATCTCATTTGACGGTCCGGACGCCCTGTGATAGAATTGAAAAGCGCCGAGACAGGCGCTTTTCAAGTGTACTATTTCTTTTTTGAATTTACGTATGGCTAAATACGCGATCGGCAAAAAACTTGGCATGATGCAGGTGTTTGATCCTGGCGCGAAAACGGCGAAAGCGGTGACCGTGGTTGCGGTTGAGCCGTCGCGGGTGGTGGGCGCGCGGACGAAAGCGGCGCACGGCTACGCGGCGATTCAGATCGGATACGGAACGCGTAAAAGGATGCATAAAGCGCAGGAGAAATTCGCCGGAGACGTTGGATCGTTTGCCGGATTCAGGGAGGTGCGCATTGGAGAGCAGGATACTTTGCCGGAACGGGGCGTTGCTTTGGGGCTTGAGCAGTTTTCCAGCGGAGATATGGTTTCCGTGAGCGGCGTTTCGAAAGGAAGAGGATTCGCCGGCGTGGTGAAGCGTCATGGTTTTGCCGGCGGTCCGCGCACGCATGGCCAGAAGCATGCCGAGCGCGAGCCGGGATCGATTGGCGGCGGAGGACGGGCAGGAGGGAAAACCGCGAAAGGAAAGCGGATGGCGGGCCATATGGGAAGCGTGCGGGTAACCGTCAAGCACTTGGTTGTGGCAGATGTTGACCAGGACAAGAATGTTTTAATGCTCTACGGCGCTGTTCCCGGGCACATAGGATCGTGGATTGAAATAAAGGCATAACAGCATGAAAGCCGACGTTATCAATACAAGCGGAGAAACGGTGAAGCAGGTTGCATTGCCTGATTTGGTTTTTGACGTTGCGTTGAACGCCGATTTGCTGCATCAGGTTGTGCGGATTATGCGCATGAGGACGCGCAAGCCGATTGCGCACGCCAAGAGCCGCGGCGACGTATCCGGCGGCGGCAGAAAGCCGTGGAAACAGAAAGGAACCGGCCACGCGCGCCACGGATCTATTAGGTCTCCGCTCTGGAAAGGAGGCGGCGTGACGCACGGTCCTACGAACGAACGCTCATTCGAGCGCAGCCTGAATAAAAAAATGAAACAGAAAGCGCTTCGCATGGCGTTGAGTATGCGTGCGAAAGAAGGGAAAATCCTCGTTTTGGAACAAGAGCCGTCGTTCTCCGGAAAAACAAAGCAGGCAGCGGCGTTTTTCGCCCCGATTAAGAAAAAAATGGGCGTGAAAAAAGTTTTCTTTCTTCATACGTTTTCCAAGCAGGATGAACAGCGCGCGCTGCGCAATCTTGCATCCGTGCTGTGGAATCCGGTTTCCAATCTTGCATTGCTTGACGTACTCGCATACCCGGGCATGCTATTTACTGAACAATCGTTGAAGCAGCTCGTAGGGGCATTGAAAACTGAATCGAAATAACAGATGATATGAAAATTTTCCCCGCATCAGCGAAAAAAGAGCGCACCGGCGCGGCATCAGAAAACAAGACGGGAGGCCGCGCGTTTGTCGTGCGCGCGCCGCGTATTACTGAAAAAGCAACCGCAATGAAGGATACGGCAAATGCGTATGCATTCGTGGTCGCGGATGCCGCGACCAAGCCGCAGGTCAAACGTGAAATCGAAGCGATGTACAAAGTGCATGTCCGGAGCGTGAATATCGTGCGGGTTCCGCGCAAGGCAAAACGCTTGGGGCGCTCGTCCGGATTCGTTCCTGGATATAAGAAAGCGATCGTATCCGTGAAACAGGGAGAAAGCATTTCATTTACATAATTTTATTCATGGCAATCAAAACCGTACAACCTACAACGCCCGGACGCAGGCACTATCAAGTTGCCGATTACTCGGGATTGTCGCGCGTGCGGCCGCACAAACCTTTAACTGTTCATCAGCAGCAGCGCGCAGGCCGCAATGCATTCGGCCGTATCACGATGCGCCATCGGGGCGGCGGAGAAAAGCAGCATTATCGCCTGGTTGAATTCGGGCAGGCATTTTTGAATCAGACCGGCAGAATAGAAACGCTTGAATACGATCCGAATCGCAGCTCGTTCATCTGTTTGGTTGTTTTTAAAAACGGAAGCCGCGCGTATATGATTGCGCCGCACGGCGTGCGCGTCGGGGACTCGATCGAAGTAGCCGAGAAAGCCGCGATCCGGCCGGGAAACCGCATGAAGTTGAAGTATATTCCGGTTGGGACGGAAATCCACAACATTGAAATCATGCCCGGGCAGAAAGGAAAAATCGCCCGTTCGGCAGGTTCGTATGCGACATTGATGGCGATTGAAGGATCGTATGCACATCTCAAAATGCCGTCTGGAGAAATACGCAAAGTTTCCTGTGAAGGATTCGCTTCCATCGGCCAGATTTCCAATATTGAGCATCGGGCGGTAAAACTCGGCAAGGCAGGCAGGTCGCGCCACAAGGGCATTCGGCCAACCGTGCGCGGCAAAGTGATGAATCCTCGCGATCATCCGTACGGCGGCGGCGAGGGCAGGACAACCCGCGGTACGAAACGGCCGAAAGACAAGTGGGGCAATATTACCGGCGGGCATAAAACCCGCAACCGGAAGAAATGGTCGAATACTTTTATTATTTCGCGCCGTCCGACTGGCAAGAAAAAATAATACGCGCATATGACTCGCAGTTTGAAAAAAGGACCGTACGTCGATCCGAATGTTATAAAGAAAATCGCAAAGAAGAAACCGCAGGATGCCGGCGTGATAAAAACGTGGTCTCGCGCCTGCACGATCGTGCCCGATATGATTGGATTTACGTTCGGCGTGCACAATGGCAAGGATTTCGTTCCCGTGCAGATTGTCGAGGATATGGTTGGTCATAAGCTGGGCGAGTTTTCCGTGACGCGCAAATTTATCAAGCACGGCGGTAAGCGTCAGAAAGAAGCCGAGGCAAAACAGAAAGTTGCTGCGGCTCCTGCAGCGCAGCCGGGAACAAAAGCAAAAACCGGATAATATACGCATACAGGAAATAATCTATGGATATCAACGCAACATTAAAACATCTGCGCATCGCGCCCAAGAAAGTGCGTCAGGTTGCGCGTCTTCTGAAATCAATGGACGTCCGCACTGCGGAAGCGCAACTCCGCCATTTGCACCAGAAAAGCGCTGGACCGCTTTTGAAATTGCTCCGTTCATGCATCGCGAATGCCCAGCATAACAATCGCGTGCTGAAAGATGATCTCTATGTTAAACTAGTTCGCGTTGACCAAGGTCCGTCTCTGAAACGCCAGTCGCGCACATGGCGCAATATTGCCCATCCCTTGCTGAAGCGCACGAGCCATGTGACGATTGTGCTCGCCGTACAGCGCGGCGCAGCGGCATCCGCGCAAGACCAGGTAACGCAGGAAAAGCAGCCCAAGCATGCAAAAACGAAAACAGATATCCGTCAGCCGCGCGCGCGTTCGGCGCGGACTGAACGAACGAGGCCGATCGAACGTTCGGCGACCACGAAAACCCGCGTATTCAGGCGCAAAGCAATATAATCCGTATGACCCATAAAACAAATCCCATCGCATACCGACTTGGTATTTCGCAGCAGTGGCACGCGCGCTATTTTCCGAAGCGTGGCGCTGATATGAAAGTGATGCTTCAGGAAGATGATTTAATTCGTGCAAGCATCGCGAAAAAATTCAAGCGCGTCGGCATCGAAAGTGTCGATATAGAACGGAGCGGAAATGTCGTAAAAGCGTTTGTGCATACCGCCCGTCCGGGCATGATCATCGGCCGCGGCGGATCCGGCATCGAAGAAACGCGCACATTGCTGACCAGAGCGGTGCGGCTATTCCGTCAACGCGTGAAATATACGCAGGATTTCATCATTCAGCTAAACGTTGAAGAAGTGCGGAAACCTGAAATTTCCGCGCAAGTCGCATCGGAGAATATCGCTTTGAGTCTTGAGAAGCGCTTGCCGTTCCGCAGGGTTATCAAGCAGGCACTTGAGAAAATCATGAGTTATAAAGAGGTTAAGGGTGCGAAGATTTCCGTCGCCGGTAGGCTGAACGGAGCTGAAATCTCTCGGACGGAATGGGTGAGCGACGGGAAAATCCCGCTCATTACGTTGCGTTCCCATATCGATTATGCCGAGAACCGGGCATATTGCACGTACGGCGTCTTGGGCATCAAAGTATGGATTTACAAGGGGGAATCTATTCCGGAATCCGCGCGCGCAAAATAATAAACTTGTATGCTCACACCCAAGAAAGTAAAACATCGCAAATGGCACAAGGGACGGTCGCGCGGGCGCGATATTGAAACGCGCGGCATGACGTTGGCATTCGGGTCGCACGGCCTCCAAGCAATGGGAAGCGTGTGGATGACGTCCAACCAGATTGAATCTGCGCGCCGGGTGCTTGCCAAATACGTGAAGAAGGGTGGAAAAGTTTGGATTCGCATCTTTCCAGATAAGCCGATAACGAAAAAACCGCCAGAAGTCACGATGGGCGGCGGGAAAGGAGCGGTAGACCATTATGTATTTCCGGTAAAGACAGGACGAATTCTTTTTGAAATCGGAGGGATCTCGGCCGAGCAAGCCCAGGAGGCGCTGCGTCAGGCAGGATACAAGTTGCCGATTCGGACGCGGGTAGTCGCGCGCGAAGCATAACGGAATTTCAAAAGAAAACCATGAAACGCATAGACACGAACACAAGAACAAAAGAAGAACTGCATGCATTGCTCAAAGACCAGCGCGAGCAGCTTCGGCGCTTGTATTTTGATATGAAATTAGGTAAAGTACAGGATACGAGCGCATGTAAGAGAACGAAGAAAGATATCGCGCGTATTTTACGTGTGCTACATATAACGTATGGAGACAAAACGTAGGCGACAATTGACCGGGACCGTAGTGTCCGCAAAGATGCAAAAAACCGCAGTAGTGCGCGTTGATCGCGTAACTCATCATCCGAAATACCACAAACGCATGACGATTTCCGCGCGCTTCAAAGCGCGCACTGACGGGTCGTATCGGGAAGGCGATCGGGTGCGCATCGAGGAAACGAGGCCGCTTTCGCGGGATATCCGGTGGATTATCCGGTCACACGCATAATGCAATTATATGATACAGCCACGCAGCATGCTTATTGTCGCGGATAATTCAGGAGCCAAAGTGGTCCAGTGCATCCGCGTGTACGGAGGATCGAATAAGCGGTACGCGCGCATCGGAGATATTATTATGGGAACGGTCAAATTCGCTGAACCGCGCAAAGCCGTGAAAAAACACGATAAGGTGCGCGCGGTCGTCGTGCGGCAGCGCGCTCCGCTTCGGAGAAAGGACGGTTCATACATTAGATTCGATGAAAATGCAATCGTGATTCTGGAAAAAGAAAAAGACCCGAAAGGCGGTCGCGTATTCGGTCCGATTGCGCGCGAGATAAAGGAATTGGGGTTCGATAAAATAGCGTCGCTGGCGCAGGAAGTATTGTAATCATATGGCAGGATCCGCGATACGCATTAAGAAGGGAGACGCCGTGAAGGTTCTCTCCGGAAAAGAGAAAGGGAAAACCGCGAATGTTTCGCGTGTTCTTCCCGCTTCGCGGAGCGTTGTGCTCGAAGGATTGTTTTCCGTCAAGAAGTTCATCCGGCCGAAGAAGGCCGGAGAGAAAGGTCAGATCGTCCAGGTCCCTCGCGCGATTCAGGTTTCGAAGGTGATGCTCGTCTGTAAGCATTGTGGCAGGCCGGCGCGGGTCGGGTATCGCGTTGACGGCGCAACAAAGTCGCGGATTTGCAAAAAATGCGGAGCAACGATATAAATCTATGGAAAAAATACAGCAGCAATTTATGACTCGCGCGCTTCCCGCATTGAAACAGGAACTCGGCGTTTCGAACCTGTATCAAGTGCCCCGTCCGGCGAAAATCGTGGTGAATATCGGATTCGGCCGTTCCGTATCTGGCGAAGACAAGAAAGACCAGCGGAACCGCGTCTTCGAGCAGGTGGAAAAAATGCTGTCGCTCGTGACTGGCCAGAAACCGGCGCGGCGGCAGGCGAAAAAGTCCATCGCAGGTTTCAAAATCAGGCAGGGGGATGTGATCGGCATGAGCGTGACGCTTCGCGGCAAACGAATGTTTGATTTCCTTGACCGGCTCCTCAATGTTGCATTGCCGCGCGTACGGGACTTCCGCGGGCTTTCCGAATCGTGCGTAGATCCGCGCGGCGTTTGCACGATCGGCATCAAGGAACACGGCGCGTTTCCCGAATTGATGACGGAAGATTTTGGCCGGTCGTATGGCGTGGGCATTACTATTGTGCCGACGATGCGCAACCGGGCATCCGCGCTCGCGCTCTATCGATCGCTGGGCTTTCCGTTCAAGAAAGCAGAGCAAGAAACAAAACGAAAGAAAAGGAAATAATAGCTATGGCAAAGAAGTCAGTCATCGCGCGCGCAGCGCGCAAACCGAAATTCTCGAGCCGCACAGTCCTGCGCTGTTTTCGGTGCGGCCGCAAGCGCGGCTATATCCGCGATTTCGGCTTGTGCCGGATTTGCTTCCGCGAAATGGCGAGTCGCGGCCTGATTCCGGGAGTGAAAAAATCAAGCTGGTAATCATTTTGTATGTCTGATACTGTTGCAAACATGCTTACCATCGTCAGAAATGGCCAGATGGCAAAAAAGGAGAGCGTGAAGGTTCCGTACGCTGATTTTTCGCTGCGTTTGGCGCAAAAACTTCAGGAGCACGGGTTCGTCGCGAAAGTCGAAAAGTCCGGCAAAACCGGAAAGCGTTATCTTGATATCGCGTTGGCGTATACTGATGCTGGGCGCGGAAAGATCGAGATGGTGCGCAGGATTTCCAAGCCGGGGCAGCGGATATACCGAGACTACCGTTCGCTGCGCGCGATTCCGGGCGTCATGATAATTATTTCAACCCCTCGAGGGCTTTTGACCGGAGAGGAAGCGAAAAAAAAGAAAGTGGGGGGCGAAATTGTGTGCGAAATCCGTTAATCATTTCAATACTATGTCGAAAATCGGCAAAAAAATAATTTCCATTCCGCAGGGCACGACTGTCGAGGTTGACGGGAATATGGTTCGGGTGCGCGGGCCGAAAGGGGAATTGGCAAAACGCCTTGCTTTGGACGGTTTTTCGCTCAAACAGGAATCGAATACGCTTCAGGTTATGCCTCCTTCCGTGCTGAATAAGCGCGCGCGTTCCCTCTGGGGCACATTCGGTTCGATCGTGCAGTGGATGGTGCAAGGAGTAAACGCGCCGTTTGCGAAATCGCTTGAATTCAACGGCATCGGTTATCGCGCCGAAGTATCAGGAAAGCATCTGGTGTTGAATCTCGGATTTTCCCATCCGGTGAAGATGGAAATACCAGAAGACCTTCAGGCGCAGGTGAATAAAAATACCATTACCATTTCCGGTCTTGATAAAGAGCGCGTCGGGTTGTTTGCGGCGAAGATCAGGAAGGTCAAGAAAGTCGAACCGTACAAAGGAACAGGCATCAAATACGCAGGAGAAATCGTGCGCAAGAAAGCAGGCAAGAAAGTGGGCGGCACCGCCGCATAAAGAGTATGATACGTTATGACAGGGAATGAACACAAGCAGAAGCTGGAACGCAAAACGCGCAGGCACGCGCGCATTAGGTCCCGCGTGCAGGGAACGCGCGCGCGGCCCCGGTTGTCCGTGTTTCGCTCGCATGCGCACATGTATGTGCAGCTCATCGATGATGGCGCGGGCGCAACTCTTGCTGCGGTATCTGACACCGGGAAAAAAGAATTATCCGGAAAAGAACGGGGAACGAAGATGAAAAGCGCGCGTTTGCTTGGGCTCGCGATTGCGAAGATTGCGCAGCAGGCGGGAATCAAGCAGGCGGTCTTCGATGCCGGCGGAAACAAATACCACGGCAGGACACAAGAAGTCGCTGAAGGCGCCAGAGAGGGCGGATTGAAATTTTAAAAAACAATCTGGAATTCGAAAATCGGAACAGTTTGAAAATGGTGAATTGAAAATTATTATTCTATGCCTCGAGTTACCGTATCTCGTTCAAAAGAAAGCGGGTTTGACCAGAAATTGATCGAACTGCGCAGAGTTACGCGCGTGGTTGCGGGCGGCAAACGCATGAGTTTTCGCGCCGTGATTGTGATTGGCGACAAGAAGGGAAAAGTCGGCATCGGCGTCGCGAAAGGAAAGGACGTGGCGCAGGCAACGGATAAAGCGGTGTTCCAGGCGCGCAAAAGCGTGATTACCGTTCCGCTCGTCAAAGGCACGATTCCCCATCAGGTGATCGCAAAGCATTCAAGCGCGAAAATATTGCTCAAGCCAGCTGCAGAAGCGCATGGGCTCATTGCCGGGGGCGCAAGCCGCGTGGTGCTTTCGTATGCAGGCGTGCGCAATGTTACGGCGAAAACCCTCGGACGTACGCCGAATAAATTGACGAATGCAATGGCGACGCTCCGCGCGCTTCAGCATCTGAAGAAAATCGGATAAACTATTCGTATGGCATTCCTCCACACATTGCAACCGGCCCATCCGCTCAAGCGCAAAAAGCGCATCGGCCGCGGCGGCAAACGCGGCACCTATTCCGGCAAAGGCCAGAAAGGGCAGCGCGCCCGCGCCGGAGCGCATATCAGGCCGCAGGAGCGGGAAATGATTCTGAAGCTTCCGAAGAAACGCGGTACCGGATTTATCAATAAGCCGAAAAAATTCGGCGCACCGGTGGTTGCGGTGAATCTGCGCGATATCGAACGATCATTCTCGTCCGGCGAAATGGTGACGGTAAAAACCTTGGTAAAGAAAGGGATTGTTTCCGCCGCATTCCGGGCAAAAACATCGGTGAAAATTCTCGGGACAGGATCGCTTCGCAAGAAATTGAATTTTGTCGGCGTTTCCGTATCTGAGGCTGCGCGCAGGACAATTGAAGCAGCCGGCGGAACCGTGCGCTAATTCCTATGTTTGATTTCCTGCGCCAATTATTCCGCGCGCGCGACATCAGGAATAAAATTCTGGTGGTAGCGCTTCTGCTGGTCGTGGTGCGTTTGTTTTCCGCGATTCCGATTCCGGGTGCGGACCAGGAAAAACTCAGGCTGTTTTTTGCGCAAAACCAGTTTCTGGGGCTCGTGAATATCTTTTCCGGCGGCGCGCTTTCGAATTTTTCAATCGCGATGCTCGGCGTGCAGCCGTACATTACCGCAACCATTATTTTGCAGCTCCTCACCATGGTGTTTCCTGCGCTCAAACTTATGTACTACGAGAGCGGCGAACAGGGCAGAATGCAGTTCAACCAATATGCGCGCGTGATGACCGTGTTTCTCGCAATGCTCCAGGGATTTGCATTTCTCAATTTCCTCAAATCGCAGGGCGTTATTGCCTCGTTCGTGCCGCTTGATTTGCTTGTGAACATCCTTTTAATTACCGCAGGATCGATGTTTATCATGTGGCTCGGCGAGCTCATCTCGGAACAGCAGATCGGCAATGGCGTTTCGCTCATCATCTTTGCGGGCATTATTGCGGGCATTCCCACGGCGCTCAGCAGCGCAATTTCGCTTTTTGACGCGTCGCAGATTCCGCCGTACCTTCTGTTTTCCATATTGGGATTCGCGACGATCGTGGGCGTGGTATTGATTAACGATGCGGAGCGAAAAATTCCGGTGAACTACGCGCGCCGCGTCCGGGGCATGAAGGTGTACGGCGGCGCGTCATCGTATCTGCCGCTCAAAGTCAATCAGGCAGGCGTCATCCCCATTATTTTCGCGATTTCCATTCTGCTTTTTCCGGGATTCATCGCGCAGATACTGACAATTTCAAGAAATCCCGCGCTACTCAAGGCGGCGCAAGTTCTGCAGTCATTTTTGAATGATCGGCTTTTGTACGGGATTCTTTATTTCCTGCTCGTATTTGTGTTTACGTATTTTTATACCGTGATTACGTTCGAGCCGAATGAAATTTCCCAGAATCTGCAGAAGCAGGGCGGATTTATCCCGGGCATTAGGCCAGGGCAGAATACCGCGGCATACCTGGGGCAGGTTCTCAATCGCATCACGTTTCCCGGAGCGATTTTTCTCGGATTGATTGCGGTTCTGCCGCTTATGGTGCAGGGGACCACGGGCTTGTCTTCATTGCGTTTGGGCGGCACCTCGATTTTGATTGTTGTTTCCGTAGCGCTCGATACGATCAGGCAGATTCGCGCGCAGCTCTTGATGCGCGAGTACGAATAGCATTCATCGCCGCGCGCGTTCTTTCGCGCCCGAAAACAGATAAAACGAAAATGGCGGATATCCGCCATTTTCGTAATAGAATTTGGAATCGCTTATTATTCCGGCTTCGCGTCAGCTTCCTTTTTTCGCATCTCCCGAATCGCCTGCACTATTGTTTCCACTTCTCTTTTGACTTCGACATATTCCGGCTTCATGAGTTCAGGGTCTTCGTTTACTCCATGCTGCCACGTTAAGAGATTTTCTATCAATGTTTCCCGACTGTTCGAATTCATGATCGAAGAGAATCCGATTTCATATGATTCGGGCAAAATCATTCTTATTCTTTCGTTGGCCCGTTGGAGGAGTTCGTCGAGGTTTTCAGCTGATTGAATATTGTCTGGCATCCCTTTTTGTGGTTGATCTATGGGCATATTCATTTAACTTCTATTTATCAGGATATTTTATCTTTCCTTGAGCGGCGCGTCAATCGTGTTACAATAAGTATTCAATAACTTCGTATGAAAAAGACCCGCATTCTGTGTGTTATCGGCAAGTCCGGTTCAGGCAAAGGCACGCAGGTTGAACTCTTGAAAGAAAAAATTAACGACGCGCGTTTCATGCACGTGGTGAGCGGCGATTTGCTGCGCGCGTTTATCAGGCAGAAAAATCCGTTGGCGCAAAAAGTCGGTGGGATGATGAACAGGGGGAATTTGGCTCCGGACTGGCTCACGGATCATTTGTGGCAGGCGGAATTCCTGAAAAATATCGGAAAAATCAGCGGCGCGGTTTTTGAAGGAACGCCGCGCACGCTCAATCAGACCCATCTTATCGACGATGTTTGCGCGACAATGTTCGATGTCAAGCCGTTCGCGGTGTATGTCGCGATTTCCGACGCGGAAGCAAAGCGCAGACTCCTCATCCGCCTTGTGTGCGCGAAATGCAAGCAGCCGGTGCCTTATCATCTCATTGCTTCGCGTCCGAAAACATGTTCGCTGTGCGGCGGTCCGATCGTGCGCAGGAAAGATGACAACGAGAAAGCGATTTTGAACCGGTTGCGGTTTTTCAGGAAATCGGTTCTGCCGGTCATTGCGTGGTATCGGAAACAGAATCGCCTCATTTATGTAAACGGCGAGCAGGATGTTTCTGCCGTATTCAGCGAGTTGTGGAACGGACTCAGGAAGCGCCGTCTTGTCTAAAATGATTATCCAGAACGATCAGGAATTGCAGGATTTGAAAATGAGCGGACAGAAACTCGCGCGTATTTTGGCCATTCTGGCGCGCGAATGCAGAATCGGCGGCACGGGATTGGATCTCGATCGCAGGGCGCGCGAACTCATGAAACAGGAAGGGGGACAGCCTGCGTTTTTGCATTACCGGCCTGCGCCGGGCCTCAAACCGTTCCCTGCGGCGATTTGCGTATCTCTCAACGATACGGTTGTGCACGGAGTTCCTGAAAAAGAACATGTATTCCGATCCGGCGACATCGTAACGATTGACGGAGGATTCGTGTGGCGCGGCATGTATACCGACGCCGCGCTCACAGTGGTGTTGGGAAGCGTATCGCGGCAGGCGCGTAAGCTCGTTTCCGTGACGCGCGAGGCGCTTGAGCGCGCGCTCAAGGTCTGTGTTGCCGGAAACGCCGTAGGCGATATCGGATTTGCGGTGAGCTCGTTCGTATATCGGGAAGGATTTTCCGTGCCTGAAGAATTGGGCGGCCACGGAGTCGGCCATGGCGTGCACGAGGAGCCGTTTATATCGAATATCGGCCGCCGCGCAGAAGGCGCGAAGCTTAAACCCGGCATGGTGTTGGCTATCGAACCGATGGTGTGCATGGGATCCGGCGAAGTCATGCAGCGCGAGGACGGAAGTTTCGCGACGCTGGACGGTTCTCTTTCAGCCCATTTTGAGCATACAATCGTAGTGGGAGAGAAAAAGCCGATTATCGTGACGGAAAATAAGTAAATTGAAATTGAATATGTACAAATCCATTAGCGCTATCTTGATATGGTCAGAGGACTATAAGAAATTATCCGATTGGTATCAGGAGAAATTTGGCTTCGAAACTATTGAAGAATTGAATTACTCAAATGATACGGGTATCGGATTACGGGTCGGTGCGTCGTATCTATGGATTGGAAATCATTCCGAAGTACACGGCATGAATAGGGATCCTTATAGGATAATGTTTAATATTAGCGTTGATTCCGTCGGACAATCATATACCGATCTTTCAGCCAAGGGAGTTGAGTTTATCGCGAAGCCATTCTTAGCTCCGATACAAAAATGGTTTGCAACATTTAAAGATATTGACGGAAATATCGGTCAACTTATCGGAGAGCAATAGTATGCGAGTATTGGGGGTCGATTACGGGACGAAACATATCGGCATTGCGGCAGGCGACACGGAAACGGGGATGGCACTCAAGTTGCGCGATATCGATGTTGTATCGCAGGGCGATGCCCTGCAAAAACTGCGCGATATCGCGGCGCGCGAGTGCGCCGAACTGGTTGTATTCGGACTGCCGCTGACGTTTGATTTTCAGGAGACGGAAATGTCGCGCGAAATCAGAGCGTGCGGTGCACAGCTCGCGGCTGCCGCCAAGATTCACGTTGCGTTCATAAACGAAGTTTTGTCGTCAGATTTAGCAAACCGGTTTGTCAAAAACAAGAAGAAAGATCACGCCGAAAGCGCGCGCATTATCTTGCAGGATTATTTTGATTCGTCTAAACAGCATGCACCGCGATAATTTTTTCATTTCCGTCGTGATTCCAGCGTACAACGAAGCAGGCCGCATTACCGATACTCTGGAATCGGTGATTGCGTATTTTGCCGGCAAATCGTACTTGTGGCAGTTAGTCGTGGTAAACGATGGATCTCAGGATGAGACAAGCGCGGTGGTGGAAAAATTTTCCCGGCGATGCCCGTTGATGCTGCTGGATAACCGGGAAAATAAAGGGAAGGGCGCTGCGGTGCGCCAGGGTATGTTGGCTGCCGAAGGCGATATTGCCCTCTTCATGGATGCTGACAATGCGACAAAGATCAGTGAGCTTGACAAGGCGATGCCGTTTTTTGTTCAGGAGTATGACGTGGTGATCGGTTCGCGTCGGCTGCCCGAATCGCGCATTGCCAGGAAACAGCCGTTCATGCGCGAATTCGGCGGCAGATTTTTCGGATTCGTGGTGCGTATATTGTTCGGCCTGCCGTATCTGGACACGCAGGCGGGATTCAAGGTGTTTTCCCGCCGGGCGCGGGAAACAATTTTCCGGGAAATCAGAACATCCGGTTGGGCATTCGACGTGGAAGCGCTTGTGCGCGCCAGAGATCACGGATTCCGGATAGCCCAGATTCCGATTGCCTGGCACGACCAGCGCGATTCGAAAGTGAAGCCGCTGGGAATCCTGCGCGCATTCTGGGATTTGTTCCGCCTGAAAATATTATTGTTCCGCGGGAAATGATACAATAGCGCCATGGAATATCGATTTGTCATATTCAATTGGAAGTTGAATCCCGGTTCATCCGAGGAAGCGGATCGCCTCATGCGGGATACTGAAAAAGCGGTTCAAGGAGTTGAACGTGCGACTGTTGTCGCGTGCCCGCCGTTCCAGTATCTGTTCGATTTCGTGAATCGTAAATCAAAAATCGTACATCTTTCTTTGGGCGCCCAGGATTGTTTTTGGGAATCAGGAGGCGCGCATACCGGCGAGATCTCGCCCGTGGCGCTCAAGCAGACGGGAATATCGTATGTCATTGTGGGGCATTCCGAACGTGCGCTCGCAGGCGAAACCGATGAGATGGTGGCGAAAAAAATTGTTGCAGCGTGTGAAGCCGGACTAGTGCCGGTCGTATGCGTTGGCGAAAACGCCGCAGTGCACGCAAAAGGATCGCGTGCAGTCGAGAAGTTCCTGGCAGGGCAACTTGCGGCGCGTCTGGAACGTGCGCGCGCTGTGGCGCATCATTACAAACAGCGCATGATTCTTGTTTATGAGCCGATATGGGCGATCAGTACGCATAGCGGCAATGTGTCGGATGCTCCCGAGGATGCTGCGGCGGGGATTGCATGGATGAAACGCGAAGCGCAGAAATTGCTTGCGTTGGACGTTTCTCTTCCGGTTCTGTACGGCGGTTCGGTAAACGGGGCAAACTGCGAGGCGCTTGCAGCCCGGCGAGAAATCGACGGATTTCTCGTTGGCCATGCGTCGCTCAATCCAAAGGAAGTGCGGACGATTGTTGCGGCAGCAGACCAAATCTGATACGATAACCGTATATCTATAAAAAATAATTTTTAACCCCTATGGTTCCAGATAATTTCAAAAAAATAGCGCTTATTTCGTTTGCGGGTCTCGCGCTTGCGCTTACTGCGGCAGCGCTCGTATGGGCCTATCAGGCAATGACGTATCCCGCGGGGAGGACTCTTTCCACGGTGGTCGTGTCCGGCCAGGCGAAGGAAACGTATGCGCCGGATCTTGCGGATATTGATTTCGCGCTCATTTCCAAGGGCACGGATCCTGCGGCAGTGCAGAGTCAAAACAATGCAAAAATGGCAGCCGTGATCGAGCAGATTAAAAAGCAGGGCGTGAGCGAGGAAGACATCAAAACCGTTTCGTACAATCTGTATCCGGAATACAAACAAGGCCCGAATGTGACTGATACCTCGGTGATCGTCGGCTACACGCTCCAGCAGGGCGTGCGCGTGCGCGTGCGCGACATCAGTCAGACGGGAACGATAGTCGGATCCTTGAGTTCGATGGGCATTAATGCGGTGAACAATATCAGTTTTTCTTTGAGCGACGGCAAGATGGATGCCTTGGTGGTGAAAGCGAAACAGGGTGCGATTCAGAAAGCGCAGCAGCAGCTCGCAACGATGAAAACGCTGCTCGGATTCCGCAGCGCGCGGCTCGTGGGCGTGAGCGATTCCGGATATCCGTATCCGGTGTACGAACGCTCTTACAAAGCGCTCGGAGCGGCCGGCGGCGGGTCGGGCATTCCTGCGCCGATTGAAGCAGGGACCGGCGAGATTACCGTACCCGTGACGCTGACGTACGAAATCAGGTAACATCGCACGGCAATCATGCTATACTTGAAATGACCATTTTGCATGGCTATTTCAATTCATGCATATGTTCAAAAACCTTCCTCCGCAATCGTATTT
>DAIDAW010000030.1 GCA_027310425.1 bacterium
GGGCAGCGCTGTGGATCGTGGGCGTTATTGCTCTGCGCGGCATTTCGCTGGGCAGTGTGGAGGAGCTGGGATTTTTGGCAATGGCGCTTGCGCTTGTTTCTGACGGAGGTGCGCTGAACAAACAAAAAACTATTCGACAAATTTCATGAATCACGATCATACGCAGGCGCACGGACACGAAAATAAAAAATCCCATTGCACATGCGGCGCGGAATGCGTATGCTGCGCTGCGGAACAATTGGCAGCGACGTGCGGATGCGCCATGGAAGCAAAGCACTATGAATACGCGCTCGACGAAAAATTGAAGCACCGCGAGCACGAATACAAAGCCAGTGCGCCCGCGACGGAGGAATCAGGTGTTGTGTATACGTGCCCCATGCATCCTGAAGTGCGCCAGTCAACGCCCGGACGTTGTCCTGGCTGCGGCATGGAATTGGTGAAGGAAACCAAAGCAGCGCACGGCAGCATGAAGCACGAGGGGCATGATATGCCCGGCATGCCTGCCGGCAAAAGTTCCGGCGCGGGCATGAGCCATACGGATCATGAAGCTGCGATGACCGATCCAAGAATGGCAAAGCAGATGGAAGCTGATATGCGGCGCAGATTTTGGATTTCCTTCATCCTTTTGATTCCGATATTCCTGTATTCGCCGGTTGCAACAACCTATTTCAGGCTTCAGCTGCCATCGCCGATTCCGGTGAATATTCTTTTATTCCTCCTCACGACGCCGGTTGTTTTCTGGACCGGATCCATTTTCATTACCGGTACGTATTGGTCGCTTCGCGCGCGCCAGCTCAATATGGCGGTGCTCGTGGCAACCGGCGTGCTCGCAGCGTATCTGTTCAGCGTGCTCCTCACGTTCGTCGAACCAAATGCCCAAACATTCTATGAAGCTGCGGGAGCGCTTGTCACGTTCGTGCTTTTCGGCCATTGGATGGAAATGCGCTCCCGGCGCGGCACTTCGGAAGCCTTGCGCGCGCTTTTCGATCTGGTGCCTCCCCAGGCAACGGTTGTGCGCAACGGCGCAGAAATCACTATTCCGAGCGCCCAGGTGGTGCAAGGAGACATTGTGGTTATCCGCCCCGGGAACAAAATTCCGGTTGATGGAGAAGTTCTCGAAGGGGAGACATATATCGATGAAGCGCTTGTGACCGGCGAATCGGTGCCGGTGCACAAAAAAATCGGCAGCCAGGTGGTCGGCGGATCCATCAACCAGCGCGGCTCGATTCAGTTCACAGCGACGAAGGTCGGTGGCGAAACCGTGCTTGCGCAAATCATCAAAATGGTGGAAACCGCACAGAATTCCAAAGCTCCGGGTCAGCGCATCGCCGACCAGGCTGCGGGCTTGCTTGTCATCGTCGCGATCAGCTCGGGCCTTGCCGCGTTTCTCGGCTGGTATTTCATCGCGGGCGCAGGCATGATCGCCGCGCTCACGTTCGCGGTTTCGACCATTGTCATCGCGTGCCCTGACGCGCTCGGGCTTGCCACGCCGACTGCGGTTGCGGTGGGTACGGGGTTGGGCGCAAAGCACAATATTCTCATCAAGGACGCGACGACGCTCGAGAAAACTTCGAAAATCAACGCAATGATCCTGGATAAAACCGGCACGCTCACTAAAGGGCAGCCGGCAGTCACCGACGTCATTTCGTTTATTGAAACGAAAACGCAGAATGCGCAATCAGAAATCCTGAGGATTGCGGCTTCGATCGAAAAGCTGTCCGAGCATCCGCTTGCAAAAACGATCGTCGACCAAGCGTCGAAAGACAAACTTGAGCTTTTTACGATTTCCCAGTTCGAGGCGGTCGCAGGGCACGGCGTCAAAGGATTCCTTGTGGGTCTTGCCGCGGGACTCGGCAAAACATCGTCCCATCCGCTCGATACCGCGATTCAGAAGGAAGCAGACGCGCTCCGCGCGAACAAGCCCGATGTCGCGGAATTCAAAGTGGAGCCGGGATTCGGCCTGCAAGGGAAAGTAAACAGCCAAGGGCATAGCGTACTTCTGGGAAACCAGCGGCTCATGGAAACGCACAGCGTTCCGGTGGATCACGAAATGCGCCAGAAGCTCGAACAGCTGCAGAACGAAGGCAAGACCGCGATGCTGCTTGCGCTCGACGCGGACGTGATCGGCATTATCGCGGTTGCTGATACCGCTAGGGAAAATTCCATGCGCGCGGTCGCGGAATTGAGAGCAAACGGCATCGAAATCATCATGATTACCGGCGACAACCAGCGCACCGCGGAGGCGATCGCAAAGCAGCTGGGCATTGACCGTGTTTTCGCTGACGTGCTGCCTGCCGATAAAGCGCAATGGGTGAAGAAGCTGCAAAACGAAGGAAAGTTCGTGGCAATGGTAGGAGACGGTATCAACGACGCGCCGGCGCTGGCTCAGGCGGACATCGGCATTGCGATTGGAGCGGGAACCGATGTTGCGATTGAGACCGGCAATATCGTGCTCATGAAATCCGATCCGTACGACATCGTAGCCGCGATTCGCTTGTCAAAAGCGACTGTGGTGAAGATGAAACAGAATCTGTTTTGGGCGGCGATTTACAACGTGCTTGCGATTCCGGTTGCCGCCGGCGTGTTCTACAATTCCTTGGGCTGGTCGCTCAGGCCGGAAATTTCCGCATTGCTGATGTCCGGATCGTCCATTATCGTCGCAACGAATGCCGTCTTGCTCAAGCGCGTTGAGCCGCGGCTGCGCGCATAGATTTTTCTGGGCAGGCACGCGAGATACAAAGGGGAAATCAAGCAGATTGCGCTTCTGGAAAATTGAAGAAAAATGTGATATAATATACCTATTATATGCCATTCAAGGTTTCTTCATTTTTTATCGTCGCAGGTTTGGTTGCGCTTAGCGCATTCGGGATATTCGGGATCAGCATGGCAAGCGCCAACGGCCACCATTCGTGCCCTTTGTCGGCGCTCACGGGTACTGCGTGTTCGCCGTTTGAAAGCCAGTTCAGGGAAGCGTTTCATCATTTGTCTGGGTTTCTGAATGCCGCGCCTGGCATAATCGGAACCCAGATCGTACTGTTCGGCGAGATTGGTTTGCTTATCGTATTCGCATTTCTTCTATCCGGACCTGCGGGATTGCAGGAATCGCCGCCGCGCGCCGTGGCGCGTTCGGAATACTTTTCCCGAGAGGCAGGCTTTTCCCTGCCGCAGATTCAGTTTTTGCATTGGCTGGCGTTGCGCGAAGCGCGCGATTTGCATGCACTGCACAGGGTGCATGGTTCTTCCCGGTTTGTTCGGGGAGAGTGATTTGTTTTGCGTGTCGATGTCCATGCGCCCGCCTGATTATCCGGCGGGCATTTTGATTCGGCGCGCGACAGAGGAGGGATAAAAAACTTAGTGAACAAATAATCTGTATGGAATTATTGCTTGGCGCATCGATCGTGGCTGCATTCATCGCAGGCGTTGCGGCGCTTTTCGCGCCGTGTTGCATCACCGTGCTTCTGCCGGCGTATTTCGCCTCCATTTTCCGGGAACGATATAAGGTGTTCCTTATGACATTCATATTCTTTCTGGGCATTCTGGTCGTATTTCTCCCGATTGGCTTGGGAGTCGCGGCACTCGGTCAGGTGTTCAGTCAGTACCACAATGTGATTTTCGGAATCGGCGGCGCATTTCTCGTCGCGCTGGGGCTTGTGTTGCTCACCGGCACGCGGTTTTCGATCCCGTTTCGGGGAAATCCGGCGCTCAAAAAACACAACGCATTCTCGGTATTCATTCTCGGCATATTTTCCGGCATCGCTACGACGTGCTGCGCGCCGGTGCTCGCCGGCGTTTTGGCGCTTGCCGCGCTTCCGGGATCGGTGGTGTGGGGCGGGATCTATACCTTGAGTTACGTATTCGGCATGGTTGCCCCGCTTTTCTTCCTTTCGCTGTTCATGGATACCACGGGCATTACGCAAAGGTTGAGCAAGATGTTTCAGCGCAGGATTGAGTACTCGGTGGGGAATGCGCGGATCGGCATCACTGTTTCTGAGGCGATTTCCGGCGTTGCATTTCTCGGCTTGGGAGTGTTGATTCTTTTCCTGAGCGCAACCAATCGGCTCTTCATCCATTCGCAGTATCAGGTTGGCATGAATATATGGTTGACCCGGATGATGAGTTCTCTGAACGGTTTCATCCGGTTCGTGCCGGAATACGTATGGGCGATCCTTGTCGTCGCGATCATCGCTCTCATCGTATGGGCGGCGATTCGGCAGTTTCGGCGCGAAACCGAAACCACGACCGAAGCGCCGGAATTAAAAAAATAAACCTATGAAAAAAAATAACTTCATCAATATCATTGGAGTGGCGGGGCTTATCCTGTTGGTAGGCGCGTTGGCGTATTGGGGCAGCAAGAATACAAGAAGCGCCCCTGCGCGTAACCAGAGCGCAACGACCGATTCCATGCACGCAACTGACGGGCAGAATAATCCGCTTGCGTCCTTGAACAGCATGGTGGGCACAAAGGTTCCCGCATTTTCGCTTGCGGACCGGAACGGCACTGTGTATTCATCTGAGAATTTGCAGGGGAAAAATGTCATTTTATTCTTCACCGAAGGATTGATGTGCTATCCCGCGTGCTGGAATCAGATGGTGGCGTTTGCGAAAGACGATCGGTTCAAGAATGCCAATACCGAAGTATTGTCCGTGGTTGTCGATTCCAAACAAGACTGGCAAAAAGCGATAGAGAAAATGCCGGAATTGGCTCAAGCGACGGTCGTCTTTGATACCGGCGCTGCGGTATCAAAGCAGTTCAACATGCTTAGCATGCCGTCATCCATGCATCCTGGATCATTGCCAGGCCATACGTTCGTGCTCATTGACGCGACGGGCGTTGTGAGGTACGTTCTTGATGATCCGCAGATGGGAGTTCGCAACGATCAGTTGTGGCTTGAACTCTCCAAGCTGCTGCCGAAAGCAACCCGTTAAGCGCCAGAACCAGCGCCGCGGCGCGCGCTGACCGATTCTTGCCATGCTCCCTTTGTTATAATGGGAGCATGGCAGACGGAGCGTCTCGAAAATGTCTATCTAAGAAAGGCTATGAACCAGCCATTATTTTTTTTCGCAGAAGCGCATAGAGGAAAACGAGTGTAAAATGTAATCTATGAACCAATCTCTTTTCTCGTTTTTGTATTCTGCGGCGACGTCGAATATTGCCGCCAGATACAGTACGGTTTTCTTCGCGAAATACGTTTTATACTTCGCAATTATCGGGGTATTGTATTGGGC
>DAIDAW010000031.1 GCA_027310425.1 bacterium
GGGTAGGCGCAATGATTGCGCGCGCAGGCGTGCCCAGGCAACAAGGAGCGGATTAACGTCAACGCCGCATGCGTTGCAGCCAAAGTGTTTCGCAACATAGAGAACAGTCCTGCCGTCTCCACTTCCCAAATCCATAAAACTGGCATTACGCGAGATCTCGATAGTTTTGAAAATCTGCTTTATCTGCACCTCCGTAGATGGTATCCAAACTGCGCGCGTGAATGCCGAGAGCATTAAAGTAAGGAGAAACAGAAAATTTACTGCTGCTGCAAATGCAAGCACGATATACAAGAGAATTGCAATAACGAATAAAAACATATCTGTGCACGCTCGAGGGATCGGACCCCGGGCCTACTGTGTGTAAAACAGTCGCTCTACCACTGAGCTAAGCGTGCGCAAAAAGTGACTGCGTGAAAATAAGGCTCATCGCCTGCGGCAGTCGGAATGCCGGATACTGTATTATACTCAATCTATGGCGAATTATGCAAAAACAGGCGGCACACAAGGAAAGCCGGCATACCGCACGTCGGATCGGTTCATGTTCAGGAAGTATGTCTCGGTACAAAGTCGAAAATCAAAATTCAAACAGCACAAGGAGCGCGCGAAAAAATTTTCGTAGCGCGCGCGTGTTGTCGGACAGCGCGTTGTGTGTTACGATGCGTGGAAGACAGCTGTTTTGGTTTGGAAACCGCAAATTGATAAGTGTTTGCCTGCGGCAGATCGGCCGGAGGCATGAAAATTTCTATTGGTTATGGTTATCACCTGGTACGGGCTTTCATGCTTGAAGATTGAAACGCGCGACGCGGTGCTCGCGTTCAGCCCGTTTTCGAAAAGCGAAGATCTGGGGATTGCAAAATCTCCGCGTTTCAAAGCCGACATCGTGTATGTGTCGCAGGATACCCCGCTTTATAACGGCGTTTCCGGCATCGAAAACGGATTCGTGCGCATCGACGAGCCTGGCGAATACGAAGTTTCCGGCGTGTTCGCGTACGGCATGCCTGCCGCGGCAAAGCAAAGCGCGAATGCAGCGCCGGCAACGCTTTTTATGGTGCGCGCAGAGGGCATTACGATCGGATATTTGGGCGGCCTGAACGACGCGAAATTGCCGGACGATGCCGCGCACAAACTGGAGGGCGTGCATATATTGTTCGTGCCGGTCGGCGGCGCCGGCGTATGTTCTGCCGCGTCTGCCGCAACGATCGTGAATCAGATCGAACCTTCCCTGGTTGTTCCTATGCATTACAAAGTGCACGGCATGAAAGGCAGGATGGACGGCGTAGACGCGTTTCTGAAGGAAATCAATATGAAGGCAGACGAGCAGGATAAATTTTCAGTAAAACCCCGCGATATTCCGGAAGACGAAACGCGGCTCGTGCTGCTCAAGCCGCAGTTATTCGCAAAATCATGACAGGGGTGATTTCATTTCTGCGCACCATCAGAAAACAGCCGCTGGGCACGCGTATGTTTGCGTTTTTCGTCATTGTGGCGCTTGTCGTGCCGCTTACCGTATACGTATGGGGCGTGTCGCTGTACCGCGAAATGTTGCAGATTTCCATGAATGCCGGATCGCAGGATATTGTCGCTCAGAATAATCTCGGGACGCGCCTTGCGGCGTACAGCGCTCAAATTGCAGAGCGCACGGGACAGGGATTCTCGTATGCGTGGCAGGCGCTGCGGTCTGCGTGGCAGAATGCGCGTGTCGGAGTATGGATTGGGGATCAAGTGCGCATCTTGCAGGGAAAGCCGGAGATTCTGGTCCCTGCGCAGCAGGAATCGGGCGCAGCATTGCCGGTCGCGTCGCCGGTTGAATAAGGCATACCGTTTATGGCTTTGAAACCGAAACAGGAAAAAACACAGCCTTCCGGGCATCAGCGCGTTGAGACGCGCGATATTCTTCATGAAATGCGCGAATCGTATTTGACGTACGCGATGTCCGTCATTATTGCGCGCGCCCTGCCGGACGTGCGCGACGGATTGAAGCCGGTGCAGCGCAGGATTCTGTATGCGATGCATGAGCTCGGCCTGCGCCATACCGCCAAAACCATGAAATCCGCGCGCGTTGTAGGAGAAACCATGGGAAAGTACCATCCGCACGGCGACGTGGCCTTATACGATTCTCTCGTGCGCCTCGCCCAGCCGTTTTCTTTGCGCTATCCGCTTGTCATCGGCCAGGGGAATTTCGGCAGCATCGACGGCGATTCGCCTGCCGCTCAGCGCTACACGGAGGCGAAAATGGCCGCGTTTGCCGAAGAGCTGCTCGCCGACATTGAAAAAGACACAGTGGAATTCATGGCAAACTACGACAACACGCGTCAGGAACCCAAGGTGCTTCCTGCGAGATTGCCGAATTTGCTGGTGAACGGTTCGGTGGGTATCGCAGTCGGCATGGCGACCAGCATTCCGCCGCACAATACAGGGGAAATCGTGGACGCGCTCCGTCATCTGCTCAAACACAGCAAAACAACAACCGCGGACCTGCTTCAGTTCGTCAAAGGCCCTGATTTTCCGACCGGCGGCATTATTTTCAATTCGGACGACATTGCAAGCGCGTACAGCACCGGCAAGGGATCGCTTGTGTGCCGCGGCAAAGCGGACATTGTGGAACGCACAAAGCGCGGAACGGGGTCAGGCGATTTTGACATCGTGATTTCCGAGATTCCTTACGAAGTCAACAAAGCAACGCTCGTGTCGCGCATCGCGGATCTGGTGGAAGAAAAGAAAATCGACGGCATCAAGGATATCCGCGACGAGTCGGACAAAGAAGACATGGTGCGCGTGGTGGTGGAACTCAAGCAGGGCGCGCAGGCGCAGAAAATCTTGAACCAGCTCTACAAATTCACGGATCTGGAGAAGAAATACCACATGAATATGATTGCCTTGGTGGATGGCATCCAGCCGCAAACGCTTTCGCTCAAGGATATCCTGGAAGAATTTTTGAAGCACCGCAGGACCGTAGTCGTGCGCAGGACCCAATTTGATCTTGCACGGACCAAAGAACGCATCCACATCTTAGAAGGGCTTGTAAAAGCGATCGATCACATTGACGAGATCATCAAGATCATCCGCGCGTCCGAGAACCGCGATGCGGCAAAGCAAAATTTGATGAAAAAATTCACGTTGTCCGACCGTCAGGCGGATGCGATTCTCGCAATCCGCCTGGACCAGCTCGCGCGCTTGGAGCGGGAAAAAGTTCATGCAGAGCTCAAGGACAAGGAAAAATTCGCTAAGGAGTTACAGAGCATTTTGGATAATCCTTTGAAGGTCATCGAAGTCATTGATGGGGAGCTCGCGGATATGAAAAAACTTTATGCCGATCCGCGCAAGACTGAAATCCGCAATGAGCAGGTGCGGGAAGTGAAAGATGAAGAGTTGATTCCGGAAGGAACCGTAGTCATGACGCTTTCCCAGAGCGATTATATCCGGCGTCTCAATCCCGAAGGATTTCGCGTGCAGAAGCGCGGCGGCAGGGGTGTTGCGGGAACGGAGATGAAATCGGAATCGGACGGCATCAAGCAGGTTGCATCATGCAGTACGCACGCCACACTTCTCTTTTTCACCGATACCGGCAAGATATTTTTCTTGCGGCCCTACGATTTGCCCGAATCGACGCGCGTAAGCAGAGGCAAGCCGATCAATAATTTCCTGAATATCGCATCCGACGAGCACGTCATGACGTTTATCCCCTATCATAAAGATGATGCGCATTCCGTGTATCTCGTACTGGCGACCCAGCACGGCGTGGTGAAAAAGCTCGAACTCGCGGATTTGCTGGAAAAACAGCGCAGCGGCGTGCGCGTGCTCAATACCAAGAAGGGCGATAAAGTCATTGCCGCGGGATTCTCGTCAGGCAAGGACGATGTGATGCTCGTGACCCGAAACGGCCAGGTTATCCGGTTTCCGGAATCGCAGCTTCGAGCGCAAGGCAGGCAGGCGATCGGATCGAAAGGCATGACGCTCAAGCAGAACGATTTGATTGTAGGCATGGGCATCGCGTCAAAAGAAACCGGGAAATCGCTGCGCATGATGGTGCTCACGGAAAAGGGGTTCGGCAAAATGACGCCGGTCAAAGAATACCGCGTGCAAAAGCGGGGCGGATCGGGTATCAAGACTGCGAAAGTAACCGAGAAAACCGGCCGCGTGGTGAGTGCGCAGATGATCGCCGGACAGGAAGAATTGATCGTGGTGTCGCGCCAGGGACAAACCATCCGCATGGGCCTGGATGCGATCAAGGAACAGGGGCGGGATACGCAGGGAGTATCCGTGATGAAGCTTGAGCACGGAGATGCGATCATCAGCGCCGCGTGCATATAACCCGCATCATTTTGTATTGACGGGCGCCAGGAGGCATGCGAGAATGCCCTTTCATATATGCAATCCAATATCAAAAAACTTCCCGGATCGCGCATCGAGTTTTCAGTGAGCGTTCCTGTGGACGAATTCAAGCAGTTCGTGGATGCCGCGTTGCGCGAGATTGTCGCGGAAACAGAATTACCGGGATTTCGCAAAGGCAAGGCGCCTGCTGCGTTCGTGCGCGAGCGCATCGGCGAGTATGCGCTCTACGAGCGCGCTGCCAATGCCGCGGCAAAAAAATATTTCTTCGATGCGGCGCACGAACACGATTGGACGCCGCTTGAACAGCCGCACATCGAAGTGACCAAGCTCGCGCCGAACAACGAATTCGAGTTCACGGCTTCATTTTCCGTGATGCCCGACGTGTCGCTGCCCGATTACAAGGCGTTGCTCAAGGGCATGGACAAAGATTTGCGCGAAGCTGCTGTCCCGGATGAAAAAATCCAGGAAACCATTGCGTGGCTTCAGAAATCGCGCAGGACATACCAGGATGCAGGGCATCCGGTTGAGAACGGAAGCCGCGTGACCGTTGATTTTTCCGTCACGGAAAACGGGATGGCTTTGCAGGACGGAACACAGGAGAATTATTCATTCGTGACCGGCGAAGGCCGCGTATTTCCAGGGTTTGAAGAGCAGGTTACGGGGCTTGTGAAAGGAGCTGAAAAAAAATTCAGCG
>DAIDAW010000032.1 GCA_027310425.1 bacterium
GGTTACATGCCTGACCACGCTCACGAATGCCGAGAAGCGGCGCCTCGTGGACGCGGGAATCGTAGTATGCCAGGACGCGCGCGTCGATCCGGATGCGTTTTTCCAAGCGCTCGGCATTGCCGGCGCGCGCCGCGCTCCGATTGTGTCGGAAATCCAGGAGCTGTGCAAAAAACAAGAACATCGTTAAATGCCTATGAATGAAAAAGTACAAATCGCCATTGAGGGGATGACGTGCGTGAGTTGCGCGCGCAACATCGAAGGGTTCGCCAAAACGCTTCCCGGCGTAAAGTCCGCGGAAGTGAGTTTTCCGCTGGAAAAAGCGTTTGTCGAATTGGACTCGAGAAAAACAAGCAGCGCCCAGGTTGCGCAAAAAATCACCGCGCAGCTCGGGTATCGGGCGTTTCCCGAATCCGATGAATCGGCGGCGGATGCCGAAGCGCGCGCCCATAACGAAGAAATCAGGCGCCAGCGCAATTACACGATCGTATCGTGGCTGATCGCCATTCCCGTAATGCTGGGTACGTTCCGCGAATATTGGATTCTGAGTTCGTTCGTGCCGGCATTTTTCGCCAACAGCTATTTCTTGTGGCTGCTCACGACGCCGCTTATGTTCGGTCCGGGATGGCAATTTTTCCGCGGCACGTGGCGCGGGCTCAAACACGGATTCACGGATATGAATCTGCTCGTGGCGACTGGAACCGGCGCGGCGTATCTGTTGGGAATCATAAATACCCTGTTCCCCCAGGCGGGATTCGGCGGGCCGGAAGTCGCGTTTTTTGAAACCGCCGCGCTTTTGATTGCGTTTTTGGTTCTCGGACGCTATCTGGAAGCGCTGACTCGGGGCCGGGCCTCGGAAGCAATCAAAAAACTCATGGGCTTGCGGGTGAAAAATGCCCGGGTGATCAGGAATGGAAAAGAAGAAATTATTCCCATTGATGCCATCGCGGTCGGGGACTTGGTCGTCGTGAAGCCTGGAGAAAAAATTCCGGTTGACGGCGTGATTCGCGAAGGCTATTCCGCGATCGACGAATCCATGATTACCGGTGAGAGCGTTCCAGTGGACAAAAAAGCAGGCGATCCAGTCATCGGCGCAACCATCAATACCAGCGGCCTCATCACGTTCGAAGCGCTCAAGATCGGGAAAGACACGATGCTTTCGCAAATTATACGCTTTATTGAAGACGCGCAGCTCGCGAAGCCGAAAATCCAGAAGCTCGCGGATCACGTGTCGGCGAATTTTATCCTTATCGTCCACATTCTTGCGCTTGCGGTATTCATATTCTGGTTCTTTGTCGGCTACGATTTCTTCTTTACGCCAGGAAGCAAATTCCTGCTTTCCAGCATCGTGCTTTCATCCGTTCCTGCTTCGGTGTTCGCCGTGTTGCTGAGCATCACCGTGCTCATCATTTCCTGTCCGTGCGCAGTTGGTTTGGCGACGCCGAGCGCCATCATGGCAGGCACTGCCAATGGCGCAGACAACGGGATTCTGATCCGCGGAGGGGACGCGCTCGAGCGGGCGTCCACCATCGATACCATCGTGCTTGATAAAACCGGCACGCTGACCAGGGGCAAGCCGTCGCTTACCGACATCGTAAGCATTTCGGATTTCACCGAGGAACAGATTCTTCAGTTTGCTGCATCCGCTGAAAAAGGATCCGAACATCCGTTGGGAGCCGCGATCGTTGAAGGGGCGGAAAAAAGAAGCATAGCGTTCAAAGCTATTTCCGATTTCACGGCGATTCCTGGACAGGGCATTGAAGTCCGTGTCGGCGCGCACCGCGTGCACTTCGGCAATCGCGCGCTGATGCAAGAACAAGGCATTCCGCTTCCCCAGGCAGACTCCGTCGCCATGGAAAAATTCGAAGAAGAAGGAAAAACCGTGATGCTGCTTGCCGTGGACAGCGCGGTAAAGGGATTCATCGGCGTTGCCGATACGCTCAAGGAAAATTCCGCGCGCGTGGTGGAGGAATTGAAAAAAACAGGAATGCGCGTGATTATGCTCACCGGCGACAATCCGCGCACCGCGCGCGCCATTGCGAAAAAAGCAGGCATTAGTGAATTTCTTGCGGAAGTTCTTCCCGAACGCAAAGCAGATGAAATTAAAAAGCTCCAGCAGAGCGGGAAAAAAGTCGCCATGGTAGGGGACGGCATCAACGATGCGCCCGCTTTGACGCAGGCGGATGCAGGCATTGCCATCGGATCGGGTTCCGATATCGCCAAGGAAGCAGGGCAGATCGTGCTCGTGAAAGACGATGTGCGCGATATCATCCATGCGTTTGACTTGAGCAAAATAACTATGCGTAAAATCAAGGAAAATCTGTTCTGGGCGTTCGTATACAACACCTTGGGCATTCCCATTGCCGCCGGCATCCTGTATCCGGGTTTCCGGCTTTTGGTGAGTCCCGAGCTTGCGGCATTGTTCATGGCGTTCAGTTCCGTGTCGGTTACCTTGAACACGTTGCGGCTGAAGCGATGGCAGCCGAAAATAATCTAATTCTTCTTCTATGAAAACCGTATATCTTTTTCTGCTGTCGTTTCTGGCTACCGGGTTGTTTTTTGCCGCGGCGGTGATAAAACAGGGCGGCGCAGGGCTTGACGCGTATCTCGGGTCGGTATGGGTTTTGATTCTTTCGCTCATCGTTGCGTTTTCTCTTGCGCACGCATTTGTGAAATCGGAAGATAAAAGCAAAGACAATGCTCCGCAGTGCCATTAAGCATTTTATAAATCTCCATCCCTGGCGACGGGATTGAGAGCCAGAAAGTGCATATCGGTATGATGCGTGGAAAGACGGAAAGGCGTACAATGGCGATATTCGCAATGATGTTGCAGGAAAATAATTCTGACCAGCAAGTAAAAAATATACGGTTTCCCGTCATGATCGTATGGCACTTCTGAATGCAAAAAGAAAAATAAGCGATTTGAACCGCATGCGCCAAATTCTCGCTGTTCTTTTCGAAGCAGGCGGCGGGATTGCGATTACGAATATCCGTTTGAAGTATCTCGTGCCATGGTCGTGTCGAATCCATTGTTTTTTCTCGCGGCGCTCGCCCGAGCGATGCCTTGTGCGCATGCATGAGGGCAAGCAAACCGTATCTCCGGCAGTGCTTCGCGAAGTGCTGGAAAGGCTCGGCCCAACATTTGTCAAATTAGGACAGGTACTGAGCTTGCGCGCGGACATTGTCGGCGAAGACATTTCCAAAGAGCTTGTGAAATTGCAAAACGATGTGCCGGCGTTTCCGTACAGCGACGCGCGCAGGATCATTGAAGAAGAATTGAAGCAGCCACTCAAGAATGTTTTCAAATCCGTTGTCCCTCGGCCTATCGCCGCCGCGTCGCTGGCGCAAGTGCATCGCGCGTACCTTACAGACGGAACCGAAGTCGCGCTCAAGGTGCAGCGGCCGGGCATCAGAACGGTCATTGAGCAGGACATTCATATTCTTTTGTATTGCGCCCATCTTGCGCAGCGCTTTATTCCGGAGCTCCTGCCCTTCGATCCAGTGCGCGTCGTGAAGGAATTCGCCGATTGGACCATGCGGGAACTTGATTTCCGCGCCGAAGGGAACAATGCCGAACGTTTCCGGTTCGCGTTTAAAGACAATAGCCATATCAAAATACCGCTCGTGTATTGGGATTACACCACGACGCGCGTTCTCACAATGGAGTTTGTCAACGGCATCAAAGCCGATGATCTCGCGGGCATTCGGCAGCTCGCCGTGAATCCCCGGCGGCTTGCGCTCTACGGCGTCGGCGCTGTATTCCAGCAGTTTCTCATCGACGGTTTTTTTCACGCCGATCCGCATCCGGGCAATTTCTTCGCCATGGAGGGCGATGTTCTCTGCTTGCACGATTTCGGCATGGTCGGCTATCTTACCCAGGAACAGCGCACGGAGCTTGTGAGCTGTTTTGTGGCATTCGTTCAACGGGATATCGATGCGTTCTTTAAGCACTTTGTCCATCTGGCGATCACGTCAGATGCAAGCGATCTGGCAGGATTTCACAAAGACGTTTCGACGGTCCTGAGCGAATTTTTCTTTTCCCCGAATCAGCCGAGCGTGGCGCGCGCGTTTTTCAGAATCATCAATAAAGGCGCGCGCAGCCGCATCAGTTTTCCCGCAGATCTGGCTTTGTTCGGCAAGGCAATCATTACGACCGAGGCAATGGGATTGAAGCTGTATCCCGAATTCGATTTCAACAAAGAGCTCGAACCGTTTGTCGAGCGGGCGCTTACTTATTATCTTGATCCCCGTCGGGCAGCGCAATCGTTCAAGGCGGATGTTTTCGATTATTTGGGATTTCTCAAAACGTTTCCCGAACGCACGCAGGCACTTTTGCAGAAAATAGAAAGCGGCGCGCTGGGCGTAAAGCTCGATGCAGGAGATCTCCTGGGGCTCAAGAAGGAATTCGACCGGCAGAACGATTTGCGCATGTTGGGAGTCCTGGCAGGAGCGCTTCTGTTGGTTACGGGCGGATTTTTTTATGCCGAAGGCGCGCGCGCGATTCTAGGCGTGAAAGTGAGCACTTTGGGCGCAGCTGCATCAGCGATTCTCGTCCTGTTGTTTGTGCAAAAATTATTCCAAAAACCGAGATAGACACTATGGACAGAGCCGTACAATATATACAAAACAGGCAGCGAACCGGCGTATTGCGCGCACTCGGCATTGCAGGCGCGGCAGGAGTTGCGGTTGCCTTTGGAACCCTCATTGCCATGCATTTTCTCCAGCCATGGCGTAATGATCTTGTCGAGTACGTAAGCCAATATGCCAATGGCCCCTACGGCGCTCTGTTTGCGTTTTCGCTTGTTGTGCACGGCATTGGAAACGGCGCAATGGCTTTTGGGTTTTTAGAACTTTTCAGAACCGATCGGCGCGCGCGGGCAGGAGCTTTGTTT
>DAIDAW010000033.1 GCA_027310425.1 bacterium
CTCTAGATCCTTTTAGCGCGTATTGGATACCAGCATATACTGAATTTTCCACTGGCCGTTTTCTTGCAAAAGCTGTGCTTCAAAATCCTCGCGTGCGCCGGAGGAATCCGATAACGTCCCGCCTACGCTGACCACCTTGGCGCCCTGGAAACTGGAAATTTTCTTGTACGAAAGAAACAGCTTCGTATTCGTGGTAAGAATCGGATACTCTTTCACAAGATTCTGGAATGCATACAGGGAAAGCTTGTTCCTGAATCCGCTTGTCGTGTATGCGCTGTACGCCTGTTCGGTATTTCCTGAACGCAGCGCAGCCAATTCCTGATTCAAAACAGCCATTGCGTCGCGAGTAAGGAAACTGACAACCGCAAAGATAATGCCAACCAGCGCCGCGATGCTTGCAAGCGCAATCCCGATCCATTTCAAAACTTTTTTCATGGTTTTTTTATTTGGATTAATTGTATAAATGCTCTCAAGAGGAATTGTCCGCACAAGGCGGATTCGCCTCTGGCGGAAACCTTCATTATTATAAACCTCCTTGTGCCCCGAGGAGGAATTGAACCCCCATCACAGCCTCCGGCCTCAGGCCCGTTGGGCCTTACGGCCCAGAGGGAGGCCGCGTTCTAATTATATAGTATAGAACAAGTACCCTCGGGCAGACTTGAACTGCCACCGCCTCCTCCGGAGGGAGGTGTTGTATCCAATTCAACTACGAGGGCAAAAACTTCTTGATAAACTCTTTCTTCATTGAATAATTGTGTTTCAGAGTATATTCACGCCACCGTGACTGTTCTCTTGTATCATACTCTTCGCATCCTAACAAACCCCACGCAGCTTTCCTGCTCGTTGAGGTAACTTTCTTTGCGTTATGCAATTTCAACCTCTCTTGCAGATCCTGAGTCTGCCCGATATAGAAACTTCCGTCTTTCAAACTTTGTAACAAATAGACGTAATACACGCCCGAAGAAAATTTACACAGTATACACAAATCCCAGTACGCCGCCAACCGCGAACAAGACCGCGAGCGCGATAACCGCCCACGCAGGCATATTGAGAATCTGGAACCGGTAATCCGGCCGCTTATATTTGAGCGCCAGATATACGCCAAGAATCGAAAGCGAATCAATCGTTACGAGCACCGAACCGAGCACGCCGATAAGTTTGACGAAATCATCAATGCCGACGCCGAAAAGCGTAATGGGGAAAAACACCGCAAGGAGCGTTGCCCAAATTTTTTTCATATTGAAATCCTTGCGCAAAGTTTCCACGGTATAGAGACCGAAAGTAAAATAGGACGTCAAAATCTCCAGAAACGCGGCGATCACGATTCCGTAAATGAGCCACGCAGGAAGGATTCCCGCCATGCCCGAGATTGTATCCGGCGCGGTATGCGCGCCTGCTGCGCCGAAAATAGCGATACCAAAAAAAATGTATACAGCAGTCGGAATCAAAGTGCCCACGATCGCAATCGGCTTAATCAGCACGAGCGGCGCATCCTGTTTGCCCAGCATCCGGATAATTTCCGGGATTGCGAGCGCCCCGATGAGCGCGTACAGAATCAAGCCGTACGGATAGAAAAACGGTTTGGAAATCGGAAGGGAGAAATTTACAGGATCAGCGCGCACGAATCCGACTATACTTGCCAGCACAAACAGGCTCATCGTGACCGCGGTAATCGCAAGATTGATTTTCCCGGATACGTTCACTTTTGCCGCAACAAGGCATGATGCAAGAAGCCAGAACACCACGACCAGAACCTGATTGGATATTCCCAGGCCGAATGGCGCGAGCAGCAACTGGAAAAACCTGCTTCCGAGCAGTAAGTACACCAACAAGCCGCCAAAGACGCCGAAAACGAACGACGCTATGGATATGAGTTCCGCAAACCTGCCCAGATACAACCCCACGTATCCGGTAAGACGATGATTGTCATGCGTGGCGAGCACGATCTCCGCGTAGAGCAGATGCAACAGCGTCACGCTGACTCCGAATACCAAAAACCAGAACAGATTCTGCCATATTCCGGATTGCAAAAAACTGTACGGCAGGACCAAATATCCCGCGCCGACAATAGTTCCAATGAGCAGGGCAACGCCCTCCCAAAACAAAAGCCTGCGGCTGCGCATACACTATCGATATGAAAATGAAGACGATGGGCTACGCTTCCGGTTCGTACACGCCGTCTCCGACGCGCACGTCTTTGTCCACTTTGAGCCCGATGTCGTCGCCTTTCTTCGCGGCCTTGACTGCTTCGTGCTCGATCTGCATCGACTTCACGGCTTGCGTAAAATCGGTGGTATGACCCTGGAAATGCACACTGTCACCCTGTTTGAGCGGCTTGAGCACATGGAGAATTGCCACGTTGATCTTACCGTAGACATGAATGACATCCGCGAGTTTTGCCGGCCCTTTTGCTTTTGGCATAGAAAAAATGCGCCATTCAAATTTCTTCGACCTTGCTCGTAGTATACCACGCGCGCCCGAGGACGCCGCCCAACCTCTAATGGTGTTCGTGCAAATCCCATTCTTCCACTAAACCGCGGCGCTCCACCGAACCTTCGATGATGTGCGCTGCGTCTTCTGCCGAATCAACGAGCCGGAAAATGTCCATGTCTTTTTCCTCAATATAATGATGCTGGCCAAGCATCGATTTCTGAATCCACTGCACAAACGGCTCCCAGTATTCCTTCCCAACCAGAATGATCGGCACGCGGCGGATTTTGCGCGTCTGAATCAACGTAATAAGCTCAAAAAATTCATCGAACGTGCCGAATCCTCCAGGGAAATACACGTACGCTTCCGCGGCATACGTGAGCATCACTTTGCGCGTGAAAAAATAGTGGAAACTGAGTGCTTTCTTCACGTACTGATTGATTTTCTGTTCGTAGGGCAGCTGGATGTTCAGTCCAACGGATTCTCCCCCTGCTTCGACCGCGCCGCGGTTCGCTGCTTCCATGATGCCCGGGCCGCCGCCGGTCACCATCGTGAACCCCATTTTCGCCATCATTTTGCCGAATCTGCGCGCTTCTTCGTAGTGCGGATCGCCCTGCACGGCGCGCGTCGAGCCGAACACACTCACGGTTTTCTGAAAATCGACGATGAACCCGAACCCGTCGATGAATTCCGCCATAATGCGGAAAATGCGCCACAAAATCGTCTGACGGAAATCACCGTGGGAGCGGGCGCGGTCTTTTTGGGAAGAACGAAGGAATGGCATATCAATGAAATTGAAATAATAAGTTATACTGATACTATACCTGATTTGCAATGAGACCGCAATGAGACTATGGGAAAAGAATCAACAATATCGTACGGACTGCTGATGTACCGTTTCCGCAATCAAGCGCCTGAAGTGTTTTTGGCGCACCCGGGCGGGCCGTTCTGGAGGAGCAAGGATGCCGGCGCGTGGACCATCCCCAAGGGAGGCGCCATCGCAACGGAGACGGATCCGATTCAAAGCGCAAAACGGGAATTCTTCGAGGAAACCGGCGTTACGCCCGCTGAGCCGTTTATTCCTCTCGGATTCGTGAAACAAAAAGGCGGAAAAACCGTACATTGCTGGGCGTTTGAAGCGCGGGCGATGCCTGAAAAATTCACGAGCATCACGTTTCAAATAGAATATCCGCCGCGGTCGGGAAATATGCAGACCTGGCCCGAAATCGACCGATGGCAGTTTTTTACGCTTGATGTTGCGCGCGGAAAAATCCTTCCGAGCCAAGCGCCATTTTTAGACAGATTGGAAGAATATTTAAAATAAAAATAGGCCTTGAGGCCTATTTTTATTTACTCGAGAACCTTTACTCTAATTCATCATAACCTTCATCGCCTGGAAGAAGTAATTCCCATCTCGATGTTTTTATATTGCCACTTTCGTATTTTTCTTCCCAACGTTTTTTCTTAGGATCGCCAAAACTCCCAATGTCGAGACGCTTGTCAAGGAATTGGTAAACGGCAATCGGTATAAAAATAAGCAAAATAGGCTCAGCCCTAATCCCATTTTCTATAACCTATACTGGCAGCTCCAACCAATAACCCTTACTTCTTTCCCGACAGCAGCCGCAGCGCCTGTTTCATGCGCATCTGGAAATCCGCATCATCCGAGTCAAGCTTCTCCAGCGCTTTTCTAATCTGCTGCTTCGTGAACCCAAGCGTATGGAGCGCCTCCTCGATTTGCGCATCCGCATCGAGCAATTCCGGCTTTTTCGACGATTCCTTGATCTTGCGCGACAACTCCACCACCAAACGCTGCGCCGTGCGCTCGCTGACGCCAACAACTTTTATCAAAAACTCGATCTTTCCAAGTTTGATTGCCGAGCGGATCCGATCCGGTGATGCCG
>DAIDAW010000034.1 GCA_027310425.1 bacterium
GGTTACCATTGTGCACATCAATACCGAACTGCGTTTGGCGTGGAAGCAGGGCATGGAACAGGGGCTTCAAACCATGCACGACGAAATCGCGCCCTACAAAATTTCCCATCTGTCGGTCGAATTGATGAAACAAGTGTTGCGCAAAAAAATAGCGTTATTCGGCACGAAACCAATCGCGGCATCATAATGCGCGCAACCGCATTTTCTCTTTTTGCCATCGGCTTCGGGGAGGCCGTTGGCCTTGTCGCGCTTGCGCCTGGCCGCGCATGGATATTTTGGGTTGTATCCGTTTTCGTCTGGGCGATCGCTTTTTGCGTTCCATCCCGATGGAGGATGCATGGAATTGCGCACGCATCCGGATTTATGTTTGCGGTGGCACGGATTATATTCCTGCCGGATGTTCTTTCTGTTCCACTTCCTGCGCTTGGGGCGTTGGAGATATTCGTGCGCGGCGCGGCGCGTGCGTTCAGCGCAGCGTTCGGCAGGCTTTATCCCGAGCCGATCGCGAGTTTCGCGCAAGGCATTCTCACGGGCAGCGCAGGAGCGCGCCTTGATCCGTTGTTTTTGCAGGCGCTGCGCCAGACGTCCACACTTCATCTCATTGCCGTGTCGGGCTACAATGTGACGCTCGTCGCTTCGTATGCGTATAAACTGTTTGAATGGGCGACGATGCCGCGCAAAATGATTTGGATATTCGTATTGACACTACTGGCGTTTTTTACTGTTTTCGTGGGGGCGCCGGCATCCGCGGTGCGCGCCGGGATCATGGCGTCGCTCGCGGTAATTGCTGCGCGGTTTTCGCGCCCGAATGCAGGCAGCACGGCGTTGGTATTCGCGGCAGCAGCAATGCTCTTCGTGCAGCCGTCCGTTATCCTCGACTTGGGATTTCAGTTATCGTTTTTGGCGGCATTCGGCGTCATATTCGTCGCTCCGGTTTTTATGGCGCCGAAGGAAGAAGGCGCAGAACGTGAATCAGGATTGCGAAGCCTTATCGTTGAAACGTGCGCGGCGCAGGGCATGGTAGTGCCGGTTATTTTGTATCGTTTCGGTACGCTTTCGGTAATCGGGCTTGCAGCCAATTTCGTCGTAGTGCCGCTTATTCCGATTGCAATGACGCTCGCGGCGTTATCAGGATTCGGGTTTCTGCTCTTCGAACCTCTTGGGAAGATTCTCGCGTTCGCCAGCGCGCCGTTTTTTCTCTTTATCACGCGCACCATTCAATGGTTCGGTTCGCTTCCATTTGCGTCGTTGTCGGGCATTGACATATCTTTGTTCGGAGCAGCGGCATATTATGCGATTATCCTGGTTTGGATTTCGGGAAAAATGAAAAACCGCGCGCGTTATGTCTAAGATGCTGCTTTCGATTCTTTTTGCACTAGCCGCGGCAAACGCAAGCGTATATGCGTCGCTTGCCGCCGTGTTTGCCGTCCGGGGAGCGCGCGCGCATTTTTTATCCGTTGGCCAGGGAGACGCAGAATTGCTGCAGGTCGGGAATGTGAATATGCTTATTGATGCCGGTCCGTCGCAGAGGACCGTGCAGGAGCTTGATGCGTTGATTCCGCAGAACAGGCGGGTGCTTGATATCGTCGTATTAACGCATCCCAACAGCGATCATGTTGCGGGGTTGCTTGAAATTTTGAAGCGCTATGACGTGCGGCTTGTCATGGCAAATGGCGTTGAAACGACAAACGCGACGGATAAAGCGATCGAAGATCTGGAACGCGCACGCCATATTCCAGTCGTGTATGCGCGCCAAGGCATGCATGTCGATTTCGGAAATCAGGGAATCTTCTCGATTGTATGGCCGAACAGAAATATTGGCGTCAATCAATTACTTCCGTCAAGCAAGTTGAATGATTCCGCGATTACAGGATTGTTTTCATCGGGATCGGCGACCGCGCTTTTTACCGGCGACATCACCGCCGTTGTCGAGAAACAGCTGGCGCCGCTGCTCGTCGATATCGATATCTTGAAGGTTGCGCACCACGGGTCGAAAACATCGACATCGGATGCGTTCGTGAAAAGAACAAAACCCGATTATGCGATTATTGAAACAGGCAAGAATTCCTACGGTTTGCCGACGCGGGAAGTGATGGATCGCCTCCGCGCTGCCGGCGCGCGCGTGTTTCGGACCGATATGGACGGCACGCTTTCTTTTGCCATAGAGAACGGCGCGTGGAAATTGCAGGAGCGATGAACATTGACTTTTTTTTGTGGCGCATTCATACTATGCGTATAGGCTTTGAGGCGGCAAACACCGCTGATCCCGACGTTTTTGTTGGGACTCCGACTAAAGCGTCGGAGGCCGAGGAAAGAAATCCGTCGCGGACGGAAAGTAGAATCCTCCGGGATGCCCGTTACAGCATGACCGTGAAAGACGGTACAAGTTTCAACCTAGGGTGGCACCACGAAGCGAATCGTCCCTGGAGCACGTCGGGTTTCCGGCATGCTGCAGGGACGATTTTTCATATAAATTATTTTCAAAATCTATGGAACGGATATCTATTTCCGAAGTACCGCAGCACAGTGGCGAGACCGTGCTGGTACAAGGTTGGGTGCATACGCGCCGTGATCACGGCAAGCTGATTTTTATCGATTTGCGCGACCGATCCGGTGTGTTGCAGGTTGTATTCGCGCCGGACAACAAAGAATTGCATGCGCAGGCCGATACGCTTCGCAGCGAATGGATCGTAGGGATCACGGGATTGGTAAAGGAGCGTCCAAGCGGCATGCAGAACAAGAACATCGGAACCGGAACCGTGGAACTTGAGGCTCAAGCGCTAGAGATTTATTTCCCCAACAAGTATGCGGTTCAGCCAATGCCACAAGTACAATTTGCCGTCGATACTGATGGAAAAGAAATCAATGAAGAATCGCGTTTGACATATCGATATTTGGATTTGCGTCGCGAACGATTGCAAAAAAATATCGCAAAGCGGAGCGAGGTTACCTTGTTTCTTCGTACCTGGCTTGCGAAGCGCGGATTCTACGAAATCGAAACGCCGATTCTCACCAAATCGACGCCGGAAGGCGCGCGCGACTACGTCGTGCCGTCGCGCCTCGAGCAAGGAACATTTTACGCGTTGCCGCAATCGCCGCAGCAATACAAACAGTTGCTGATGGTTGCGGGGTTCGAGCGGTATTTCCAGATCGCGCGGTGTTTCCGCGACGAGGATACGCGCGGCGACCGCCAACCGGAGTTCACGCAGCTCGATATGGAAATGAGCTTTGTCGAGCAAAAAGACGTGATGGAGTTGAACGAAGCATTACTTATCGACCTCGTGCAGACGCTGTTTCCGGAGAAAAAAATCCAGGAGATTCCGTTTCCGCGGATTGCGTATCGGGATGCAATGGAGACATACGGGACTGACAGGCCGGATCTGCGAAAAGACAAAAACGATCCGAATCTTCTGGCGTTTTGCTGGGTTGTTGATTTCCCGTTCTTCGAAAAAACCGACGAAGGTAAGTGGACGTTTACTCATAATCCTTTTTCTTCACCCGATGATGAAGGAATAGAATTATACATGGATGGAGATGCAATACCTTCTGACGAGGATATCCTGAAGATAAAAACGAAACAGTACGATATTGTATTGAATGGATTCGAAATTGGAGGCGGAAGCATCAGGGCACACCAAGAACAGGTTCTTCTTAAAACTTTCTTTATTATGGGGTATGAAAAAGAAAGAATACTCAATAGCTTCAACCATATGCTTGCAGCTCTACGCTTTGGCGCGCCGCCGCACGGCGGCATTGCGTGGGGCCTGGATCGCTTTGTGATGCTCATGCAGAATGAGCCGAATATCCGCG
>DAIDAW010000035.1 GCA_027310425.1 bacterium
GTGCCCGTGTGCCGGACCGTCGAAGAAGGAAAGAAAGTGCTTGCGATTATCAGAAAAAACGGCGTGCGTAATTGCAAAGTATATGTGATGGCGGAAATTCCGTCTAACATCCTGCTCGCCGGCGAATTTCTGAAAATTTTCGACGGCATGTCCATCGGCTCCAACGATTTGACGCAGATGACTCTTGGTTTGGACCGCGACTCCGGCACGATTTCCCATATCGCCAACGAAAAAAACGAAGCCGTGAAAATGCTCGTGGCGCAGGTCATCGCGGCATGCAACACGCGCAAAAAATACATCGGCATCTGCGGCCAGGCGCCGAGCGATTATCCGGACTTCGCGCTGTTTTTGAAAAAAGCAGGCATCCAGGCAATCAGCCTGAATCCGGATTCCGTGATCCGCACGATTATGGCGTTAGGCGCAAAACGTTCGCGAAAGTAAAAAATCTATGGCGAAAATCACAAAAATTTTTGCCGAGAAAGTTCTGGGATTTCGGGGGCAGGAGACGATTGAAGTAACGGTATACGACGATCGTGATTTATCCGCGAACCTGCGCGTGCCATTCGGAAAATCCGAAGGATCGTTTGAAGCTGCGTATCGTGCGCCGGATCACGCTGTTGCGGCGTGCAACACGGTCTTGAATGATTTACTCAGAGGGATGGACCCGCAGGATCAGGAAGGTATTGATCGAAAAATGATCGAAGCAGACGGCACTGAGCAGAAGGAAAAATTAGGGGGGAATTCCATATTAGGCGTAAGCGTCGCAGCAAGCCGTCTCGCTGCTTTAGAGCAAAATATCCCTCTATTTAGGCATTTTTCAGGCATTTTTTCCCTTAAAATCGGGCAGAAACCGAAAGAATCGGGTAAAATCCAGTTCCCGCGCTTACTCTATAACCTGGTTGAGGGAGGCGTGCACGCGAAAAATAACCTGATATTTCAGGAGCATCTGATTATTCCCCAGGCAGGTTCGCTCGCAACGCAAATAGAAACCATAAAGAGCTTTTCTAATTCTTTGAACCGGGAAATCGTGCGCCAGGGATGGGACGCTGGGGTGTGGGGAAGCGAAGGCGGCTGGGCAGGCAACGTTCTGGACGACGCGCACGACGCGCTTGGCGTTGAAGAGGAAATTTTTGATGCGCTCAATACGCTTCGCAGCCAGAATGCGTTCGCGGTAGAGTTCGGGTTGGACAGCGCGGCAAACAATATCACGTCGTTCGAGCCGGCGCGGTTCTGTGAATTTTACGGATCGCTGGCGCGCAAGTTTCCGATTGCATATCTGGAAGATCCGTTCCGCGAATCAGGCGACGAATTATGGTACGCAAAGCTTTTCGGCGCGGTGGATGGACGGATGCGCATCACAGGCGATGATCTGACCGTGTCGAATCCGCGCAAAATGCAGGAGTTCGCCGGAAAGAATATGATTAACGCGGTGATTATCAAGCCGGATCAGGTGGGAACTCTGACCGAAGTGTTCGCAGCCGTTGCCCTGGCGCGCGAGCAAGGGTGGGCGGTTGCGGTATCGCACCGCTCGCAGGAAACCACGGATGATTATCTTGCGGATCTGGCGATCGGCATGGGCGCGGATTTTGTGAAATTCGGCGCGTTCACCCAGGGCGAGCGCCTGGCAAAATACAACCGCTTGCTGGAAATCGAGGAATAATGGATGTTTCCCTAAGCTTGACAACCATCAGAAATCATTCATAATTGGGATACCTTTTATGTCTTCGCGCAAGGAGGATACATACCTCGTTTTTTCGTAGATCGAGAAAATAATTTTTATAAACCATGGAAAAAGCAAACAGAGTATTTCTCGCCGCTTTGCTTGCGATGGGATTTGGCATCGCATCATCGGCGTTTGCCGCAACGGCAAAGATTGTTCCAGATAAGGATGCGTATGTCGACGCGAACCAGCCATCTGTGAATTATGGATCAAATGCGAGTATGTACGTGCGCGCGTCTTCCTTGAATAACGCGCGGCGTTTGTATATCGGTTTTGACCTTTCCGCATATTCTCCAAACACTGTCGTGACTTCTGCAAAGCTCTATCTTTATCTTCACAGCGCTCCGGGTTCTTCCCGTACACATAACGCATATCGCGTTACATCTGTATGGAGCGAGAGTGGGATAAAATGGAATGCGCTGCCGACAAATTTGGACACAGTGTCTGCTTCCGCTTCTACGGACACGTTCAATAACCAATGGAAATTCTGGAATGTGACTTCGGATACCCAGTCTTTTCTTAACGGAAGCGAAACGAATTACGGTTGGATTATTAAGGACGCCTTAGAAGGCAGCTCCGATCCTACTGGCGCAACATTGAGTGAGTATTATTCAAAGGAAAAATCAGGAACCAATCAGGATCCGTATCTTGAGTTGTCGTATTCGTGTGCTCCAGGGTGGAGCGGACAGTATTGCGCCGATCCTATTGTCCCGCCGCGCAACACCAATTCCGCGTTACTCAACGGCACAAGTTCAGTAACGGTATTGCCGGGAGCCGATATCACAGCAGCGGTAACCGGTATAATCACCAGCGGCGCGGATTGGGATGCGACCCAATGGCGTATTGCTGCAAGCGCGCCTGGCTCAATGACGTGTTCTGCGATTCCTGAGCCCGATCATAATTCCGCAGGCACATACACCGAAGATCTCACGATTACAGCGCCTGGTACGCCCGGAACCTACAACGCATATTTCCGGATTCATGGCAGCGAATCATGTTCAGATCCTGATCAGGAGGGGACACTGTTGACACTCGCCAACGCAGTTATTGTCGCATCACCTCCTCCTCCGTTTTCCGGAACGATTTCCGGCACGAAGTTCAAAGACCTGAACGCCAACGGTTCGCGCGACGAGGGCGAACCGGGCATTTCCGGTTGGCGGATCAATTTGGCCGGCACGGAAACGTTGTCTGCGCTGACTGATGCCGACGGGAACTATTCGTTCACTACTTTGCCGTCCGGCCCGTATACGGTATGCGAGGAGAAGCGAGAGGGAACATGGGAACAGACATATCCGTCTTCAGGAACCGAATGTTCCGGCGGCACGCTTGGATATTCCAGAGTGCTTGCGGGCGACGTGACGACATCGTCCGGCAATAATTTCGGAAACACGTATTACGTGCAGCACGGCGGCATCGACCTGGTACCCACGAGCGGCGATCCGGATTCGACGCAGTGCGCCGTCGCACTCCACGGCGTTGATATTTCCGTTCCTGCATTTGATGGCGGCACCACGACCGTGCATATTCCGGCAGGAACGAAATTCTGTTCCCGGGACGGATCGAATTTCAGCATTTCCGATTTGACTTGGACGACACCGAGCCTGGATATCGTGTCCGATACACAGGGCAGACCGTCAGGCATTCTGCAATGGGGGATTCCCGGGATTCGGCTTGATTTCGATTCGCCGATCACCATTGACTTGTATGTGGGTGTTTACTGGGAAGGTAAGACGCTTGATATCGTGCGTTCCGGGTCCACAACCAGCGGTTGGACAACCGATGGCATTGTATCTCCCGCAACCTGCACGGTGACCGGCGGTATATGTTCGTTTCAGGCGGCAAGCGCATCGTACTATGTTGCTTTGGGTCAGAGTGGAGGATTTAGCGGCACTACACCAACGCCGACCCCGACTCCATCTCCTTCGCCAACCCCTGAAGGCAGGGTATTGGGCGTCGAAACAACGGCTGAAGAATCTCCGACCCCGACTCCATCTCCTTCGCCAACCCCTGAAGGCAGGGTATTGGGCGTAGAAACATGCCAAGCGCTGCTTGCAAAC
>DAIDAW010000036.1 GCA_027310425.1 bacterium
GACTGAGTTTGAGCGCCACGCATTCCGGCTCCTGCCAAAATATGCGCTTTTGTCCTCGACAGGTCTTGCGGGATATCTCCTCTGCCTGTTGTCTATGGATAAAAGCAGTATAGCACAATAAAGTAAAAAGTCAATTCACAACAAGACGGCAGGAGTTCATCCTGCCGCCAAATTAATACGTCTAAATTATTTTCAGTGCCCTCCCCCTGGCCGTTTCGTCGGCTTTGTCGAGCCGTCCCCCTTTCCTTTAAGTTTCCTACCGTAAATCTTCATAATGTTCCTCCTGTTTGATTTTTACCTTCAAAAAATCTTGAAGGTAAAATCACTATACAAAATATGAAAATCGACGTCAAGGCCGGGCGCAAAAAAATGAACGGGCAATGCCCGTTCATTCCTGCCTAACGGCCGTACTGCCCGCGCGGATGCGCGGGCCCGTTTCGGTGTCTGCGCCCAGGACCGCGCCTGGGAGCAAAACCGGAACGCCGTCCGGCGCGCGTGCGCCGGCCCAAAAGATGATTTTTCGTTTTTTTCATTTTTTCCTCCGAATAATATAGTAACACAAAAAGTTAAATAAGTCAAAAAAACTGGCAAGGCTATTGCCTTGCCAGTCGCGAGGAAGACTCATTTTGGCGGACGCGGCCTGCCGATCGGACCGCCGAATGGTCCTTTCCTCTCCTTTCCTTTCTTGCTCATGGCGCACCTCCTGCGAGATAAAATGAAAAGCAAGCATTTTCTGCTTGCAATTAAATATTATTTATACCACTTTCACAAAAATGTCAAACAAGAAAACCGCGCCGCATTTATTGCAATTTTCCACCTTTCCGTTCAACCAGAGATTCCAAAACATTGAACTTTTGCTCCAAAGTATGGAGTTTTTCTTTCTGATTTTCTTCCAGGGCATCGCCGGCTCCGGCTAAAAATAAAAGCAGCCCTTCGCATTCTTCCATATAGTCATCGATGCCTCTTGATTCGCGCGTTTGTTGTTGCACCGATGCCATGCCGCCCGATACCAATATGGATTCCAAAAAACGCATACGATCTTCCGCAATAGAGAGCGCGCTTTTTATTGTTTCTTCAGGATCAAAAGCGCTGTCTGGCTTATGACTGTTCGGATTATTCATATTCATTCAATTTTAACAAAAAATCCTGAATATCATAGAGCCGGCATATTGCCGGCTCTATAGAAAATTACGTGCCCTTCTTCTTGCGTTGCCTTTTACGCCTTTTGAAAGCTGCTCCTGCCCTCTTGAGCATGTCGGCAATCAACCATCCCCTTGTTCCTTTCCGGTAGTATTGCCGCGGAGAGCGGCGCTTAAGCTTCGCATCTCCCTCCGGATCGCAAGCAGGTTGCCACAATCTGACGCCCATAATTTATAACACCCTTGGATTTCGTACTTTATTCGGGTGCCTCCTTTTGTGCATACAATATACAACTAACCTTTTCCGCAATCAAGCGCATCTAACCATCGGCTTGCAAAAACCCGCACATAATTACCTCGATACTCACCTGCATGACTGTTCTATACAGAAATGCAAGTTTTTGCTACAGTAATACAGTAAAAAAGCGCGCGTGCGGCTCAAAGAGCAGGATCGCTCGCAAAATGTTTGTGCCGAAGTAGCTCAATGGCAGAGCAATGCTTTCGTAAAGCAGAGGTTGTGGGTTCAACTCCCACCTTCGGCTCCAAGCAATCGGCAGGCGGGACAATCAATGCTTTCCGCCGGGAACGGATGAACTCCAAATAAAGGTTCCGGATCCGATTTCCAGCCCCGGCTCAACACAAACAGATTCCATACTATACCCGGTTTCTCATGCGAAATAACTTTCTCCATATTCAAAAACAGCGCTCCGAAATTATCCGCGCCATCAGGAGTTTTTTCGAAAACAAGGGATTTTTGGAAGTATCCACGCCGACGTTCGCGCGCCTGCCGGGCATGGAACCGTATCTCAATCCTCTGGCGTACGCGTTTCGCGATGAAAAAAACAAATTATACGAAGGGTATGTCGTCACCTCGCCAGAATATTCGTTGAAAAAACTTCTGAGCGCGGGGTTTCCAAAGCTCTACGAAATCACGAAGGTCTTCCGCCAGAACGAAAGTTTCGGGCCTCTGCACAATCCGGAATTCACCATGCTCGAATGGTACCGTCCGCATTCGGATTACCGCGCCATCATGCGCGACCTGGAAGAACTGGTTTTGACTGCAAACCGGGCAATTCGCAAAACCACAAAAATCCGTTTCCAAAATTACACGGTTGATCTCAAGCGCCCGTGGCTTCGGATATCAATAAAACAAGCGTTTCAAATCTACGCAGGAATCAATCTTGATCGCGCGAAAACAGCGTCTGCATTCCGAAAGCAAGTATCAAAAAAACCCTACCCTATTCCTCGGAACGCGAATTGGGACGACCTGTTTTACGCCGTATTTTTGAATGAAATCGAACCGAAATTCCCGAAAAACAGGCCGATGATCGTATATGACTATCCGTTACCGCAAGCGGCGCTGGCACGACGCGTATCGCCTCGGAGTTTTTATGCCGAACGTTTCGAAGCGTATATTGCCGGCATTGAAATCGCCAATGCGTTTTCCGAACTCACGGATTGGCGCGAACAATACGCGCGCCTCAAACAAGAACGCGCATTGCGCAAAAAACTCGGCAGAGAGCTCTACGACATCGATATGGATTTTATCAACGCACTCAAAGCCGGCATGCCTGAAACTGGCGGCATTGCGCTCGGCATCGAACGCCTCCAGATGATTCTTTTGAATATCCAGGATATCAATCGTCTGCTGCCGTTTCCCGCTGCGACGCTGTGGCGCGGCGCGCGTCATTGATCCTGCAGAAATAAAATCGTCCGATCGTGATCTGCCTCGCGCGGGATTGAAGAAAACTAAAAACCGCGCTATACTGCAAGCGCTCAAAGCAGTGTTTTTTATTTTACTATGATTTCAACAAACGAATTCGAAAAGGGGCTCGTGCTCAAAATCGACAGCGAGCCATGGCAGATTATTGATTTCCATTTTGTGAATCCCGGCAAGGGATCGGCGTTCACGCGCACGAATCTTAAGAATCTCAAAACCGGCAAAAGCGTCGAACGCGCGTTCAAGTCGGGCGAGGAATTCGAAGAAATCGAACTTGAGAAAAAATCAGGCATCTTCCAGTATAAAGACCGCAAAAGCGCAGTGTTCACCGTCGGCACCGACCAAAAAAACCGCGTTTCCTTCCCGCTCGAAGAC
>DAIDAW010000037.1 GCA_027310425.1 bacterium
GTACAAGATTCCCTTCTGATGTCGGCATAACTCCCAGAGCAGATTCGCGAAGCGCTTTTTCAATAGCCGGAACCACGGATTGATCCCACGGCTGGATGACGATTGTCATCGGCCCCTGCGAATTGATGGCAGCCAGCTGCTTCATCGGCATCTGCTGGCCGTACGCATCAACCGCGATGTCTTCCACGAGTACCGGAGAAATCCTGCCGCTCCGAATCGAAGCCGCGTCAACGCGAAACGCTTCAATGACTTTCTGCCATTGTGTGCGAAACCGAAGTATGAGATCTTCCATGCTGGTTAAAATTGGAGGAATGAAGTTACGTTCGCAGTGAGCGCTTGCGCCTGCTGCGTTACGTACGGAATGCCCTGTCGAATCGCAAGCGGCACGTAATGCGCCGCAAGCACCAAAACAACAAACCATCCGACAATCGTTTTTGCTTTATCCATGTTATGAATTCACGAATTGCTACGAATTGTATTTATTTACGAATAGCAACGAATGCTTTAGAAGTATCAGTGTACAGTATTTCTAAACATTTTTCCATCGTTACGTAGCTGATTCGATTCATCTTATTTTGCTTACGGCGTATTCAAACGCGCTTTTCATGGCACTCGGATTCGTTTCCACCGCTGTTTCCATATCAAGAATCGCGCGAAGAAAACGAAACCGATCCGACGAGTTTGCCTGGGGCGCTGGCTTCGTCAGAAGAGATGCGTATTCGGCAAGCCCCGCCCCTGCCAAAAGTTCGTCGCGCACGATTGCCTGCCAAAGGGAAAACAGCGAAACACCTGAATCCGCGTACTGCGCGAGAAATGCGTGCGCAGCGGCGAGCTTGTGTCCGAAATCCGCGCCGCGTTTCTGCTCGAATGCCAGGAGCATTTTCACTTGATTTTCGAATGCGCGCACCATATCGGGATGCTCGATAAAATTGAGCGCTCTGCCGGGCCGTAAAAAAGAATACCGCACTGCTTTCGCGACAAGGGTTGCATCGCGCGAGAACGAAGCAAGCCAACGCTCGATCTCCTTCTTATCAACAAGTCCGAAATACAACTGCATCATCCGCGACCGCACTGTCTCGAGCAACAACCCGGGATTATGAGTTACCAAAATGATGATCGCGCGGGAGGCGGGTTCTTCCAATGTTTTCAAAAGCGCATTCTGCGCCTCAGGCGTCAGCATGTGCGCATCGTCGATAAAGGCAACGCGGAAACGCGCCGCAATGGGTTTCGTATCGAGAAATGAAATAATCGCGCGCGCGCCTTTCATATCGTACGCATCTCCTTGCCCGCTTTCTTTCATTGCGGCGCGCAATGCCGCATCCACGAACATAAAATCCGGATGGAGAGCACTCCGGAACAATGATACGCACGACGCGCATTTGCCGCATCCGTTCCACGCAGCTGCGTCGCACAAAAATCCCTTCATGAGTCCCAAAGCAATTGTTTTTTTCCCGGTCTGTTCAGGGCCCCAGAACAACAAGCTCAAACCGCCTTGCTGCTTGGAAAGAAGCTCTTGAAGAATCTTGACATTCGTTTGATGCCCGATAATCATAAAGAAGAAAGTAGAGAATAGCGAATAGAGAATGGAAATTCTTTTATATCAAGATAGCATTCTATCAGTATTCTCTCTTCTCTATCATTTGAACGATTGCACCGAACGTTTGTAGATTTCCAGATTATCCAAAATAATACCCGTTCCTTTTGCCACGCAAAACATCGCCTCGTCCGCCACATATGCCGGCACGCCCGTTGCCTTCAGGATAAGATCGTCGAGTTTGCGCAACTGCGAACTGCCGCCCGTCAGAATCATGCCTTTATCGATGATATCCGCGGCAAGTTCGGGCGGCGTATCACGCAGCACGTTTTTGATTGCCTGGATAATCTCCTTGAGCTGAGATTGAATCGCGTCGGCAACATCATTCGACGTCACTTCCATCGTGCGCGGCAGCCCCTCGATGACATCCTGCCCTCTGATTTCCATAGAGAGCTTTTCCTTTTCGGGAAACGGCATGGCGCTTCCGACCTGGATTTTTATTTCCTCGGCGGTTTTCTCGCCGACCGCTAAATTGTATTTCTTTTTCAGATAATCAACGATTGCGCGGTCCATGCGGTCGCCCGCGATGCGGATGGACGCCCACGATACGATGCCGCCCAGGGAAATGACTGCGATTTCCGCGGTGCCGCCGCCGATATTCACGATCATGTTTCCGGTCGGCGAATTGATCGGCACGCCTGCGCCGATTGCCGCAAGCACCGGTTCTTTCACTACGAACGTATTTTTTGCGCCTGCTTCGCGCGCCGCGTCGATAACCGCTTTTTGTTCGGTTGAAGTGCTGCCTGCGGGCACGGATACCAGGATTTCCGGCTTCATGAATTTCCAAAACCCGCACGCTTTTTCGATGAAATAGCGCAAAATCGCCTGTGTCACGCGGTAATCAGCAATCACGCCGTCGCGCATAGGGCGGTATACGATAATATCGGGCGGCGTCCTGCCGATCATATCTTTTGCCTCCAAGCCAATGGCAAGCACGCGGTTTTCCGGTTTGGCGACGGCAACAACTGTCGGTTCCTGAATGATAATCCCCTGTTTCGGGGCAAATACAAGCGTATTTGCCGTGCCAAGGTCAATGCCGAGCTGCTTAATCAACATACGCTCCTATAATAGCAAGGCAGCGGGTAAACCGCAAATTGAAAAACCAACGAGAAAATGATAGTATGCAGGCAATATCCAAACGGCAACATGCGAAAGGAGGTTTGTATGCCGTGGAAATACAAAGGCAAAAACCCATGGACAGGAAGAAAATATTTTACCTGGGTCCGAGCGCCGAAACTGAGAAAAACGTCAAAATCGAAAAAAGCGTGGAATCCATTGCGTTGGATTGACCACGTCATTGCGGGCGAAGAAAAGCGGGAACAACAAAAACAGGACAAGTAGTTACTTGTCCTGTTTTAATATCCAATATTCCGGTATTTGTAGAATACGCACTCGCTCGATGCAGGCGGCATCTGATCGTCAAGGCATTCGTGCACCTGCTGCAAAATCGGTTCGATTTTGTTCGGATCGGTATCCACTTTTTCCACTGCAATGTTAAATGCAAGCGGGTCGTCCATATCC
>DAIDAW010000038.1 GCA_027310425.1 bacterium
TTGAAGCCTCGCCGCCCGCGCGAGCAGCGCGGAGCCGAGCAGAAAAATTGCCTTTTCCTTTTATGGAAGAATTTTTTAATGGCGCGCGCAAATCAAAATCCGTAAAGGCAATTTTTCTGCGAGGCAGGCCGCCGCTTTGCGGCGGCTGGCGGCGGGCTCGTCAGCATCAGAGACTTTTGCTAAAATGAGTTCGAGCTTGGTTGTATAAATACACCAGTAAAAAAGGGGGGCGGAGCCGCACTGCTGACAAAACTCAAGACTTTAACGGAAGAATTTCTGATTTGAGCCGAGGGCGAGATTCGGACTCGCGACCGCCTGTTTACAAAACAGATGCTCTACCACTGAGCTACCTCGGCGATCATTCTGATAAGAACCATCTATAAAAAGCGTTCCCTCGCCTACCGGCACGCGGAGCTGCCATTGTCGGCCAAAGGCTGATCCGCCGCTGGCAGAAGCCACCCTGGCGCGGGATTATTATACCAGGTTTTCATCCCGTGGTGGTTGCTCCTCAGCGCCGGAATCCGTTTTCTTTTCATCCACTGCGTGCTGTTCCGGCGCTGTTTCAGGAGTTGCGTGCTCTACGGCTGCGCGCGGCATCGGAACGTCGCCTCCTTCTTCGGTTTTCACAATCAGCATTTCCAAAAGCGCAAGTACGCGTTCATCCGAAGGATTTTTTTGCCAGCACAAAATCAAAACCCGGCGCGCCTCGGAAATATGATTTGCCTCAAGATACCAGCGCACAAGGTTCAGCCATCCGACCAGCGGCTCCTTACGCTTGCGTTTCAATGATAATTCCGTTCTGACCGGATCGGCGATATCTTTGACCGGAACATTTCCAAACAATTCCTCGATTTTCTTTTCAACCAGCAATTTATGCACGGAAAACCAGTATTCGCTGTCAAACTGCTCCTTGCTGCGCGCCTGCTTCACCGATTCCAGGCGCTGGGTAACCCAGTTCTCCACTTTGAAATTTACGATGCGCACCGAACGCAGCGTTTTTTCAAGCCACAGCCACGCGGAATCTTCGATTGTGCGGGCATTCAGCCGCGGCTGAATGCCTTGTTGATACATCTTTCGCAACTTTTGCACGAGCGGCATATCGCTGATGGCGCGCCGCACATCCTCATCGGACAAAGATTTCGCCCTGCGCGCGAGCACAAACAAAACCCCTCCGAATCCAAGGAGTATCAAAACTTCTGGAACAAATTCCCAGATCATATCGCGTAACGTATAAAAGCGTTGACCTTGATATTCTCTCCCAGCTTTCCGACAGCGGCGTCAATCGCGTCCCGCACGGTTTTCTGCTCGTCGCGGATATACGGCTGTTCGAGCAAACACGTTTCTTTGTAAAACGTTTTTACTTTTCCTTCGAGCGCCTTCTCGATCACGTCTCCTTTTTTGCCCTGCGCAATAAACTCCTGCTTCCACTCTTGTTTTTTCTGCTCAAGGAACTCCCGGGGCACAAACTGGCTCGAAATCCACTGCGGGCTGGTTGCCGCAATCTGCAGACAGAGATCGTGCGCCAATTTCGCAAACTCATCGTTGCGCGCCACGAAATCAGTTTCGCAACGCATATCAAGCAGCACGCCGACTTGTTTGCCGTTATGGATGTACGAATCGATGATGCCTGCCTGCGCAACGCGCGATGCCTTATCCGCAGCCTTTGCCTGGCCGCGTTTTTGAATCAATTTCAACGCTTCGGCGAAATTCCCTTCCGCCTGCTCCAACGCTTCCTTGCAATGCGCAATAGACGCGAGCGTTTCGTCGCGAAGTTTTTTGATTTCTTCCAGAGTCGGTTTATACATCATCCTGGCTTATGACCCATGACGAACGGCAAATAATGAGCGGAAAATAATCGCGCGGGAAAACGGCGCTTACGCGGTTCCCGTCCCTTTTGCCTGGCGCACGCGAGGCGCAACGCGGCGCGCCGGCTTTTTGTCTTCCGTTGCAATCTCCGTTTTGCCTGATTCTATTTTTTCTTTCTCCTGCTGAGGCGCAGCCGCTCGGTAGGTCTCGTATATCTCTTTCACTTTCTGCATCACGAATTGAACGCTCCTGCGACTCGTATCGTTGAGCGCGATCGGATACGCGGCCTTATCCGGATTGTCTTCCAGACCGAAAATGCCAACGACCGGAATATTCTTGCGCTCTGCCTCTGCCAATGCAACACGGTGACGCTTGCCGCAAAATACGAAAAGTGCGTCAGGCATCGCATTCATTCCCACCAGGCCGTCAAATTTTTCCTTGATGTCATCGATTTCGTGCTGCACGTCGCCTTGCTCTTTTTTCGTATAGTTCGCGAAATCAGGAGAGGCCGCCTTTTCTTCCAGCTCTTTCAAATGCTGCATCCTGGCGCGAAACGTCTGGAAATTCGTAAGCGTGCCGCCAAGCCAGCGCCTGGTCATATAGGGCGCGCTGATTTCCTTGGCTGCCTGCGCCAACGACTCCCGGGCTGCCGGCTGCGTTCCCAAAAACAACACGGTTTTGCCTTCAGAAGCCAATTTCTTCAGAAACTCAAACGCTTTTGTCCATAGTTCAAAACTTTTCTCCAGATTGATGACTGCAAGTTCGCCTTTATACGTGAACACGTATTTCTTCATCTTCGGATACACGAACGAACGCTTGCCGCCCCACTGGAGCCCCTGGTCGAGCATTTCCTGCACGAGCGCATTGGTCGTGCTTTCCTGGCTTCCATTGTAAATTCCTTGCATGTCCATAGTGAAAAACAGTATACCGTAAAAAGCGTTTAAATGCAATCCCGTGAGAAGCCGCGATCAAGCATTCGCGGTTTCTCACGGGATGCGATCCTTTACGATATGAAAACAGCCCCGCCATCGGCGGGGCTGTTTTTCTAGCTGCGCGTGTCATCTTTCCTTTGCGAATCTTCTTTCCAGCGCCACGGATACGGCTTCAGAATCGATGCGATCCGCTTTTCAAAATCAGGATCGAGCAAAAGAAATGTCGGGTTATAACGCTCGGCAACCTCAAGCGGCACGAGAATGAACTCTCCATTCTCAAGCGGCGATTCCTTTGGATCGCAGAGTACCCGTCCTTCTTCCGCCTCGCACGCGATTTGAAACTCAACATCACGCCAAAGCTC
>DAIDAW010000039.1 GCA_027310425.1 bacterium
GGTTCTACAACGGCGGCGTCAGGGATTACAATACTGCGGTGCAGCAATTCCCGGGAGTGCTCATTGCGCGCATGTTCGGATTCGCATCCAAAGAAATGTTCGAAATTGAAAACGCGGCCGAGCGCGAACCCGTGAAGGTTTCGTTTTAGAAATTCGCAGGATGCACACGCTGGTATGCCGGCGAATGTTCGGAAGTTTCTTGCGCAGACGTCCGTTTTCCTACGGATCGGCACTGCGCTCCTGGGGGCCGGCGCGCTGACCTTTGTCGCGTTCACGATCATTTTCGCGTCCGTGCTGTTTTTTCAGCCGCGCGGCATGAGCCTTCCCGCAACCGTGCAGCCGATTGCTCCGGCAGGGCCCCAGGATACGATTCTCGTTGTTGCCGCGCATCCGGATGACGAATTTCTCGGCGTCGCAGGATATGTGGCGGCATCCATCAAGAACGGCGCGCAGGCATACGTGATTGTTGTGACAAACGGAGAAGCCAGCTTGATCGCTGATGCCATTACCAAGCGTTCTCTTCTGTTTCCGCCGTCGTTCTTCGTGAAAGAAGGAAATCGCAGACCTATGGAATCGCTCGCAGCGCTTTCCTGGATCGGCGTACCGAAGGATCAAGTGTATTTTCTTGGGTATCCTACGCGCGAGCTCAAAAATTTGCTTCTGCGCAACTGGTCAGCATCAACGCCCTTCCGGTCGCCGTACACGAAACAGAGCGCGCCGCCGTTTGACATGGTATTCGATCCGGATGCCCGCTATACCGGTGAGAATGCAGTCGCGGATATCAGGGAACTCATCGAGCGCATCCGGCCGACGATTCTTCTGACGCAGGGCAAGGAAGACGAAAACGACGACCACCGCGCAGTGTATTATTTCACTCAAAAAGCAATGGCGGACGCAGGCAGAGAGTCCGGATTCCCGTCGGCAACCTCGACGCGCGAATATTTCTTTTTGATTCATTTCCGCCAGTATTCGTTTCCGGGCGTTGCGCGCTTTTCGTATGAACTCGTGCCGCCGGTTGATTTTGAAAAGAACAACGCGCAATGGTACAGTTTTTCATTGACCCGGGAGCTGTTCGATCTTAAAAAACAAGGCGTTGCGGAGTACAAAAGCCAGCTCGTCAACCCGTATCTGAAATTGCTCCTGAACAGTTTTGTGAAGCGCAACGAGCTGCTGTATACCGAAGAAAGCCAATAATCAATTTTCAATTTACAAACCGTAAAAACCGTTCCATGGTAGTCTACGACCACATTGCATCGAATATCGCGAAAACCTGGTTTTGGATGGCTGCGTTTTTCCTGGTGATTCTCGGGCTCGGATGGCTGTTCAGCCAGACGTACGATGCGCCCGGCATTCTGATCGGCGCGGTGCTTTTCAGCACGATCGGCTCGCTTGTTTCGTACTGGTTTTCCGATTCCATTGCGCTTGGTCTTGCGGGGGCGAAAGAAATCACGAGCAAGCGCGATTTTCCCGAGTTTTGGCGCGTCGCGGAAAATCTTTCGATTGCCGCGGGTTTGCCCATGCCGCGCTTGTTTGTCATTGACGAGGCAATGCCCAACGCGTTTGCAACCGGCCGGGATCCCAAGCACGCGGCGGTTGCCGTGACGCGCGGCCTTATGGAACGGCTCGACAAAGATGAGTTGCAGGGCGTGCTGGCGCATGAACTTTCGCACGTGGGCAATCGCGACACGCTCCTGATGACTGCGGTGGTGATTCTGGCAGGCGTGGTGAGCGTGCTTGCTGATTTGTTTTTGCGCCTGCGCTGGTTCGGGTTCCGGAGGCGTTCGGAAGATGAAGGAAACAGCGGGCAGGGGATTTTGCTTTTGGTGGGAATCGTATTCGCGATTCTTGCGCCGCTCGGAGCGCTTTTGATTCAGCTCGCGATTTCGCGCAAGCGGGAGTTTCTTGCTGATGCGAATGCCGTGCTGATTACGCGCTATCCGGACGGCCTGATTTCCGCTTTGCGCAAAATCAGCGCAAGCCCCTCCATTGCTCCGGATACGTCAACCGCGATCCAGCATCTGTATTTTTCCAATCCCTTCGGCGCGGACCGCGCAAAAAAACAAGAAAATACCGGCGAAGCGCCCTGGTATGCTACACTATTTTCAACGCATCCCTCGATCCAGCAGCGCATCAGCGCCCTGGAGAAAATGAAGGAATAAAATTACAAGTCTAGCCTATGACGAATGAAGAAGAATACAGACAAGCGTACAGCAAGCCGCCACGCACCTCGAAACAGTGCTTTGTCGGTTTGCTGTACGTTCGGCTCGAGAATGAAGGGATAAGCTGGTGAGGTCGCATAGTGGCCGAG
>DAIDAW010000003.1 GCA_027310425.1 bacterium
CCCCTATCCGCGGTCTGACCATCCGGATTTTGTCTGGCCGATTCCGAATCCAGAGTATGTGGAGAAAACAAGGGAAAATTTTCTTTCAGTTATCTTCGGAATCGCTTCTGTTTTTGTCGTGTTCGCTGTTCTGCTCGAATGGTCAATCAATAGCGAAAGAAACGGCAAAAAAGAGAAAGAGCCGGAATACGAAGAGGTGGAGTTTAAAACAATCAAATAATTCAATTAATTGAAAGCGGCCGCACATATAGTGCGGCCGCTGTTCGTTTTTCATTTAAAAATCGGCGATGTCTGATAAGAATATTTTTATCACCAAGGCAGGCGCACATTCGGGGGATTCAAACCGACGGAACGCGCGAGCGTATCAAGCAAGGTAAGGGAGGAATACCATCCTTGTCGAAGTGTTGTCATTGTGAAATTCCAGAACCAGCGCGCAATTCGAAACGCTGTCGCGATGATCGGACTGTCCAGTGGCGTCGTGGACAATGCCTGGATGCGCGTTACGCCCCACTCCCATGTCTGCCGTGCCCACTGCAATATATTCTGCAAGAAAGGCGCAACGCCAGGCAGGGGCTGCGAAAGCGCATCTCCGATAGTGAGCGCATTTCCGGATGCCGTGAATATAGCAAGAAGTAAAATACTAAGAAGAACGCGATTCATATATTCAGTATAAACCAAAAATCGAAGTTCGCACAATCTGGCAATCTCTATCAGATCGCGCCATCATCCGCTTTCTATAAATAATCATTCGGATCCACGCTTGCGCCGACCGGCAGCAGGCCGTACCAGCGCGACGTGGTCGAGAATTTATCTGCAAGGTACACCGTGAAATGGACGTGGGGGCCGGTTACGAGTCCGGTCGCTCCCAGATAGCCGATAACATCGCCTTGTTTGACGCGCTGCCCGACTTTTACTTTGATATACGAAAGGTGCGAGTAGAGCGTAATCAGGCCGTTCTCGTGATTGATGGTAATCCATTTGCCGTACGCGTATTTGCCGTTATCGCCGACCGCGTTGACCACGCCGTCCGCGGCCGCATAAAGCGGTGCGCCCATACCCTGGCGCGACGCATAGTCGATGCCGTTGTGGAACGCGTAGAATTTGCGCGTTTCGCTGGAACGCGGCACCGGACCGTATCCCTGCGTAATGCGGCTTTCGCCGACCGGAATAATGAAAATCTTGGAACCTTTGGGAGGGATGCCGGTATAGTTCGCGGTTTTGCGCAAGCGCGATTCAATATTTTCGATTTCATCTTGAATCTGTTTTTGTTTCGCTATGGTATCGTTGAGCATTTTTTGATACGCCTGTTCCTGATTTTTCGTATTCGCGAGCAATGTTGTTTTTTCCTGCTGCTGTTCGTTGGAGATTGCTTTCTGGGCGACGAGCTGTTGTTTGAGCGAATCGTATTGCTGTTTTGATTTGACTGCCTGGTCCAGATTGTTTTGCATATTTTCCTTGAGAGTTTTTAGGAATGCGGTTTTTTCCATTACGGTTTGCTGGAGATTATCCAGATATGCGAGCTGGCTGAACGCATCGGAGAGTTTGTCTGTTTTCAAGAATGAAATCAGCCCGTTCTGGTCATCGGATTCTCGCAGCGTTTGGAGCAATCCGGTCAGATATGTCTGGTTGTTTGCGATTGAATCTTCGGCCGACTGAATGGTGCCGTTGAGGTCTTCGATTTTCAGGTTGGTTTGCTCGAGTTTCGTTTGGGTGATTGAAATGCTGTATTGAAGAGATTTGATTTGGGAATCGACTGCAGCAAGCTGGCTTTTGAGCGTTTTTGCCTGCGAAGATGTCTGCGCGATGCTGTCACGGTAACGCTGCGCTTCTCCCTCAAGCTGTTGGATCAATTGCTGTTTTTCATTGATTTGCTGGCGTAAAAGATCATCTTCGCTCGGCGTAGGGCTTGGAAGCGGCGCGGTGCTGCTGGCGCTCTGCATTTGCGCAAGCGCAGAGCGCGAAAATCCGTATCCGGCAAAAAGAATCATTGCTGCTGCGAATAGGCCGATTAGAACAAGAAAGGAATTTCTCATCATTGCATTGTTTTTTGTATTGCTTGTTTGATGCGTTTCAAAACGCGATCTTTGCCCAAAATTTCTGCGATTTCGAATGGTCCGGGAGAAAATTGCTTTCCCGACAGCGCAACGCGCAAAGGCCACAGGATTTCCCCGCGATCCGCTCCGTAGAGCCCGGAGACGCGCTCCGCCAGAATATCCTGAGTAAATGATTGGTTGTCTATGGATTCCAGAGTTCTCATTATGCGGGACAACTGTTCGCGCACGTGTTCTGGCTGCATAGCGCGCCACTGCAAAAGCTTTGCTTCATACGGGGGCACAAGGAAGAAAAAGCCGGTGAGTTCCGGGAAATCCGCGAGTTTTTGCGCGCGTTCCGTCGCGAGTGCGAGCGCCTTTTCGACATACGCGGCATCGAACGAATCGGATCCGTCGCTGTTGGCATATGTTTCGTCCGCAGCGCGTCGGAGCGTTTCTGTTTTTTCATAGAACGGAAGCGCGAGCGCCGCGAGTTCCGAAGGAGTTTTTTTGCGCAGATAGTGGTTATTGAGCCAATCAAGGCGTTTCACGTTGAACACGGCGCCGGCTTTCTGCACGCGCGCGATGGAAAATTCTTTTGCCAATTCGTCGAGCGTGAATAATTCTTTATCTCCGGACGGATGCCAGCCGAGCAGGGCGATGAAATTGATAATAGCTTCCGGCAGGTATCCCGCATCTTTGTATTCTTGAATACTGGTTGCACCGTGGCGTTTGGAAAGTTTTGCGCGATCCGGAGCGAGAATCATCGGAAGATGGGCATAGAAAGGAATTGGAAATCCGAGTAATTCCTGCAGAACGATTTGTTTCGGAGTGTTTGAAAGGTGTTCCTCTGCGCGGATGACATGCGAAATTTTCATTTCGTAATCGTCGATGGTAACAACGAAAATCCACAGAGGGTCTTCCTCCCCCTTTGCTATCGCGATATCTCCGGTTAAAGCCATATCAAATGAAATTTTCCCGCGGATCATATCTTCGAAGGTGAGTTTTTTATTCGGCATACGGAGCCTGATGATGAACGGTTTCCCGCCCGCAATATTGGTTTCGATTTGTTTTTGCGGAAGATGGCTGCATGTACCGCGATAACGCGGAGCTTCTCCCCTACTTTCCATTTCGCGGCTCTGGGCCTCGAGTTCTTCTTTCGTGCAGAAACAGCGGTACGCTTTATCTTGATCGAGAAGCTGCTCGATGTATTTTTTATACAGCGCGGTGCGTTCGCTTTGGCGATACGGCCCGTATAAACCTTGTTTTTCCGGACCTTCATCCCAATCTAACCCGAGCCATTTGAACGATTCAAGAATGTTTTGTTCGTAATCTTTTCTTGAACGTTCTTTGTCGGTATCTTCTATGCGCAGTATATACGAGCCGCCGTGCGCCCGCGCGAATAACCAATTGAACAGCGCGGTACGCGCGCTTCCGATATGTAATAATCCAGTTGGTGAAGGAGCGAATCGTACCCTAAGGGTTCCATTCATACCCTCAAATTTTGCCTGATAAGCGGGGGACATATTAGGGCGTTTTAACTAACTAGTAGTTTCTTGTAAAGTTTTAATATTATACCAGTCGTGGTTATCCCAAACTTACTTCGAAGAACATTTCTCATATTTTTTTCGGTCATATGCCTTAATTGCCAAAACTTGTTTTTCTGGTTTTCTCTTAACAGAATTTAGTAATTCTCGGGCTGTATAATAGTATAATTTTTGATTGATAGTTCCCCTCATGGAATGAAAGTAAAAATAAAATCGTGCTATTCGATTGGTGCGCCGGACAGCGAAAGCAGTTCTTTTGCGACAGTAAGCGCCGCATCCGGTTTTGCAAATTTTTGCGTGGCGTTCGCCATCGCCTGGCGTTTTATATCGTTGTGCATGAGCGCGTCGATTTGATCCAAAAGGATATTCGGTTTGACGTTTCCTTCCTCGAGCACGAGCGCGGCTCCTTGTGATGCGTATTCATACGCGTTTTCGCGCTGGTGATTCTGCGCTGCATAAGGAAACGGAATAAGAATCGAAGGTTTGCGCATGGCCGCGATTTCAAAAATGTTTGCGCTGCCTGCGCGCGAGACAATGAGATCCGCGCATACGTACGCGTGTTTCATTTGGCGTTCGTCAAGAAATCCGAATAGCCGGTATCGGTCTTTGTACTGGTTATTCTTGAGCATGAAATCAGATTCCTGAGAAACAGTTGGATAGTTGCGCGCGCCGCATTGGTGGATGATTTGATAGCGTTCCACAAGCCGTGGCAGCACATCGAGAGTAAGTTCATTGAGCGCCGCCGCGCCTTGCGATCCGCCGGCAATGAGGATAACCGGAACATCGGTTTTGAAATCGAACGACTCGAGCGCGTTTGCGCGATCATCTTCCTGGAAAAAAATCCTGCGCGTGGGGGTTCCCACCAATGCAGTGCGTTCGTACGGGAAAAACGGAGCGGCTTTCTGGAATGATACCGCGATGCGCTGGGCGAATTTCTTCGAGAATTCGTTCACGCGTCCCGGGATCGCGTCCGACTCGTGGATGAGAATCGGAATGCGGTACAAAAATCCGACCGCAAGCACGGGTACGGCGCCGAATCCCCCTTTGGAAAAAACCGTATCCGGCATTATGGTCCATAAATACCATAGGCACTGGAACAATCCCATGGCATTCTGCAAAAAGCTCACGAATTTTTCCCACGGGTTCGCGGCATTGTTCGGGCTTGATCCGGTAATCGGAATGACCCGTATGCCTTTTTCTTCGAAGATGCGCGGGTCAAATGAAACCGGACCGGTGATCGGGCCTATGTAATACAGTTCAAGCGTAAAATCGTTTTTTTGCTCAAGTTCAATCAGCTCGTCAGCAACAGCCAAGAGCGGGAATACATGGCCTCCAGTGCCGCCTCCAGTTAAAACTACGCGGATTTTAAGGGAAAAACCCAGTAAATTAAGGGGATTCATTGATCAGGTCTCCTCTAAATAAATAAATGGGGCCTATAAAATCTATTTTACCATAAAGATTCTTTTTTGAATCAAGAGTACTTGATTGTGATATAGATTTAGTATACAATAATTTTACAATCAGCGTAGGTTTATTTCGCAAGAGATAAAACCGAAAAACGAGGCGTTTGCGGGACGCCTACAAGAGCGAAAGCTTGGAGACTGATGCCCCCGGTGTTGCGAAAGCAGCACCGTTTTTCATTTCGAATCATTTATTTATTTGCGTACGGTATAACATGAAACATTCAAGAGAAGTCCGTATGCGGCAAGCGCGCTGATCAAGGCGGAACCGCCGTAGCTGAAAAATGGCAACGGAATGCCGGAGAGCGGCGCGAGGCCGGAAATCGCCGCGATGTTGAACAGTGCCTGGCCTGCGATCCAGGACGTGATGCCGGATGCAAGCAGTTTGGCATATATGTCTTTGCTGAACCGCGCCACGGTGAATCCGCGCCATACGAAAAGAAAAAACAGCGCAAGCAGAAATGATACGCCGATGAATCCTGTTTCTTCCGCCCAGATCGCGAAAATCGAATCCCCCATCGTTTCCGGAAGGAACGAAAATTTCTGGCGCGAGTGGCCGAGTCCGACGCCGAATACGCCGCCGGATCCGATGCCGATGAGCGCTTGATTGACTTGATAGCCGGTTCCTTGGGTATCTGCGGACGGAGAAAGGAATGCAAGGAATCGTTGCACGCGATATGGTTCGGTAATGACCATAACGCCGGCTCCAACGGCAAGGAGAATCATAAGAACGGCAAAAAATTTGATGGGCGCTCCGGAAAGAAAATACATCGCGCCGGCGATGAACAGCGTGATAAGGAGTACGCCTAACGATCGCTGCGCAGCGAAGACGATGGTAGTCGCGCTCAGAATGACGGTGATCGGTAACGCAGTTTCCATCGGTTTGCCGAGCGCATTCTGATGTTTCGACAGAAATGATGCCAGATAGATGATGAGCGCAAGCTTGAAAAATTCAGACGGTTGGATTGTGAAGGAACCGATTTGGAGCCAGCGCGTCGCGCCTTTGAGCGTGAGTCCGAGCGACGGCGTGAATACGGAGAGCATGAGCGCGAATCCGGCAAGGATGATAACGAGCGCGAATTTGCGCCAGAATGTGTGCGGCGTTTTGTAGAAAATCCAGAATCCGATGAGGCCGGCGGCAAGAAAAAGAACTTGGCGCTGGAGATAATAGAACGGATTATTGAATGAGAGCATGCCGCGCACGGATGAAGCGTCGAACAGGCTGAAAAGTCCGAGCGAAAGCAGAATCACCAGAAGCGTAACCAGAAACTTGTCTGGCCGATGCGGTTTCATAGTCTCAGTATAGCAGTTCCTGAAAAACAGCGCGGCGCGCTAAGGCAAAATCTATCGCGACAAGGAACCGGGCAATCGGTTTCCTGCGGATGCGGGTCGGGATTACCTCTTTCGTTTCCGTTCCTGCAGCCGCCACACCTCTACGAGCAGCATGCTTGCGATGAAGATGGACGAATAGGTGCCGGTAAAAATGCCTACGATCAGCGTGAGAATGAACCATGAAAGGGTGCGGCCTCCCCAGATATAGATTGCGGCAAGGGCGAGCAGGACAGTCAGCGATGTGTTGATCGAACGGGTCAATGTCTCGTTCAAGCTTTGATTGACGAGTTCCGGAAATGGCGTCGCGGCGCGCAGGACGCGGAGTTTTTCGCGAATGCGGTCGAATACGACAATGGTATCGTGCACGGAGAATCCCATAATGACGAGCATGGCGACAATGAAGTTCGTATCGATTTCCACGCGCAGGAATCGTCCGATTGCCGCGAAAAAACCGAGCGGGATCAGAACATCATGGAAAAGCGTCAGCACGGTGATAAAGCCGTATTTCCAGGACGAGATCGGACGCGACGCGTGGCGGAACGCAAATGCCACATAGAGTGAAATGCCCAGAATGACGAACGCGATCGCCTCAATGGATTTTTTGCGCAGCGTGTCCCCTACCGTCGGGCCGACCGTCTGCCATTGCAATTCCGCAAACGAGGCATCCATGTTTTTCATCGCGGCAACCAGCGCTTGATGGCCCTGTTCGGGAACTTCTTTCATGCGCGCCGTGAATAAATTATCTCCGGATTGCTGGATGATAATTTCCCCGCCAACCGCTTTTTGCAAGACTTGTTCGACGCTGGCTTTTTCAATCTGCTTGCTGAATGTGAATTCCCAATAGGTGCCGCCCTGGAAATCAATGCCCGGTTTGAGCCCCCACAGAAGAAGGAACATAATGCTCAACGAAAGCAGAGTTCCGGAAATCGCGTAGAACCAAAAGCGGCGTTGCACGAAATGAATATGGCGTTCCATGGCAGAGACGTCTATTTTATTATTGGGCGAACCACAATTTGTTATGCGCTGTTTTTTCACCCAAAAATGCAAGAATGAGCGTGCGGGATACGAAAATAGCGGAGAACAGGCTGACGAGTACGCCGATGAGGAGTGTGAGTGCGAATCCGCGTACCGGACCTGACGTGAATTCGTAGAGTACGATCGAGGTGATGATGGTTGAAGCGTTGGAATCGCGGATGGACGGCCAGGCCCGCAAAAATCCTTCCTGGATTGCATGCGCGACTTCTTTGCCTTTGCGGGTTTCCTCGCGCACGCGTTCCAGAATAAGGATATTGGCATCGACTGCCATGCCGATGGAGAGAATGAACCCCGCGATGCCCGATAAGGTGAGCGTTACGGGAATGAGATTGAATACGACCAGCGTCAGCGGCACGTACACGCCCAACGCTATCACGGAAAATACGCCGCCCAGGCGGTAATATAAAATCATAAACGCGCTAATGAGTCCGAATCCGATCATGCCGGCGACAATGCTTTTCTGGAACGAATCGGCGCCCAAACTTGCGCCAACCGACTGTTGGGAGATGAGCGTGATGGGGACCGGCAAGGCGCCTTCGTTGAGGTTTTGCGCAAGGGATTTTGCTTGCGCGATGGTGAATTGGCCGGTAATCTGCGCGCTGCCGCTCGGGATTTCTTCGCGCACGACTGGCGCGCTGATAACTTGATTGTCAATATAAATTGCAATGCGCTTGCCGACGCTTTGGCGCGTCAGTTCGGAAAATAATTTCGCGCCTTCGGGATTGAACTGGAGCGAGATGACAGGCTGGTAGATTTTCTGATCGATTTCCACGCTCGCCTTTTCCAGGTATCTGCCGGTGAGATTGGTCGGCGCAAAATACGGGTCAAGGAGTAATGCAGTCTGATCGTTCGCTTTTTGTTTTTCCAGAATCGCCTGGGTTTCGCTCGCGGTACGCTCCGCGCGGAATTCAAGAAACGGCGTTTGGCCGATCATCTGGATGGCGCGGGACGCATCTTTGATGCCTGCGAGTTCCACGATGAGCCGCCATTCGTTTCCTGCGCGCGCGACTTCAACACGGGGTTCCTGCACGCCGAACAGATTCACGCGGCGTTCGATGACGTCTTTCAGACCTGCCATTGCCGGCGGTTGGTCTTTTTCTCCTATTTTCTCCAGATCCGCGCGGTATGTGAGCGATGTTCCGCCGGCGATATCAAGCCCATAGCGGAATGGCCGGGACGGAAAGTCGGGCAGCTGGATTTTGATGTTTTTCGAAGTAAAAAAGCCGTTCAGCGTATTTTTCGCGTTCGTATACGGCTGCGGATATACGAACAGCCCCGCTAAAACCGTTACCAGGAAAATAAAAATAAGGATGCTGCGCGCTTTTTTCTGTTCTAAAACAAGCGGGGAAAATGCCATAGATATACGAGATAGTAAAGCATGAAAAAAGTTTTCTTTCAATACGGGGTATTGTGTGGTATAGTTATCTGAAAATAATTTTGCTTTTATGTTGAACAAACCAGACACGGGGAAAATTGATGCCTTGCCTTCTATGGCAGCGCCAGTTGCGGCGTGCGTGCTTAGGGCGATTGATTCGTCAAAATACCCCGAGGCGCCTTTATATGAGCGCATGAAAGATCAAGGAGATTTCAACCGGGCAGTTGGAATCGTAGAGGATCTCGGATTGGATATACACGCTTTAACAAATGACGGGCTTTTGATGGTGCTGCAGGAGTCGGGAAGTTCCAAGGCTCATGAAGCCCTGTCTTTGATTATCGGCCTTGCGCGGACTGCACAAAGCTTTTAATCGGGAGGAATTGAAGGTTCAGAATTGACAGATCCGTAGTCGACGGACTTTTCAGCCGGCGATTTCCGTTCTATACTTCTTTCACCCCCTATAGCTCAATGGTAGAGCAATGGCCTTTTAAGCCAGTGGTTGAAGGTTCGAGTCCTTCTGGGGGGACAACATTTTTTGCGTTGTCGTCATGATGTTTCACAAAGAACGTCTCAAGCGTTCTTTTGTTTTTGACAAGAAGCGATTTTTCGTTCATAATGGCGATGCGACCTGAAAGGAGGTTGACATGGACCCATTAGATATCGAAATTTTTGTTTATCCACCAAGCTTTTTGGAGCGCGATTGGCATAGACAGTTTCGGGCTCTGTTACGCGATGCTCTTACGGGCATGGGTTTTTCTAGTTATTCCATCATTATTGCTTCAGGGAATTCTGAATCTAAGGAAGCCAGAATTGAGGCAAATTGCCATACTGCTGGATCCGTTGACGCAGATTTCGCTTTGCGAATAGCGCAGACAGTTTGCCATGCGATGGTGAACATCAGCAAATTCGCTCCCGGGATTTGCCGGGTTCTTGGCCCTGCTCCGGAGCATGAAATGCTCAATACGTGGGAAATTCAAGCTGTGCCATCGGACGCAACCGTCTAGGACGGAAACATAAAAGAGCTTCTTATAGAAGCTCTTTTATAATCATAATCCGATTTCGTCGCGATGTTGTTGCATTGCTGCAAGCGCGACGCCAATAAATTCTTCAAGCGTCAGCCCGAGATGCTCGGTGCACAGCGCGATCTCGTCCCTGCGCGTGCCGCGCGCAAATGATTTTTCCTTGAATCGCTTGAGCACGGTTCCAGTCGTTACGTCGGCAAGTTTTTTGCTCGGCAGCACCAATGCTGATGCTACGATAAGGCCGGTGAGCGAATCGCCGCAGAAAATAGACCAGTCCATCAATGTTTCCAGGGCAACGCCGGTGTTTGACCAGTTGTGCGCAGCCGTGGCGTTCGCAACGTTGTCCGGGATCTCATATCCCTTTTCGCGCGCCCACGCGACGATTTGGATCCCCTGTTTTTCGTCGGGCACCCCCTCGCAATAATCGCCGTCATGCAAAAGCCCTGCCATTGCCCATTCGTCGCGCGCGCCGGCGAGCTGCGCGTCCGCCGCGCCGCGCCGCTTCAATTCGTCATATGCTCCTGCCATCAAGGATTCAACGGCAATCATATGTTTGACGATGTTTTCCTGTTTGACGTGTTCCCGGATAAGGGATAATGCCTGATCGCGTGTCATCATATATAATTTTTAATTATCAATGCGCAATTTTCAAACGTTATTCTCTTTTTTTATTCTTTTATATCTCTTACCTGCGCCTTGCTGATTCGCACAAGTTCACGGGGCGCGATTTCATAAATTGCGTTGGGCGTGCCGGCAGCGCTCCAAATGGTTTTGTACTGCATGAGATCTTCGTCAAAAAATACGTGTGACATCGGCATGGTGTGGCCGAATGAAGGTACGCCGCCGATCGGAAATCCGGTTTTTTCCAGCACGAATGCCGCATCCGCCTTTTCAATTTTTATTTTTTCAATTTTCTGATCCGCCATAGAATCGGTTTCGTGCAGCGCTTTTTCGAGCTTTGGCAATGAAACACGGTTCGGGCCCGATACGATGGCAAGCACTGCTTCATTCCCCATTTTGAAAATAATGCTCTTGGCAATTTGGCCGACGTCGCATCCTGCTTGCTGCGCTGCGTCGTGCGCGGTTTTCGTGGATTCGGAAAATACCAAAACATTCGCGGCAATACCGTTTTGTTCCAAAAGCTCTTGGATGTGCGATGATTTTCCGTTCGCCGACATGCTATGATTTCATTTCCAATGATTCGGGCACCAAAAGCACGCGGCGGAACTGTTCGGGTTTCAGATATGTTTTGACCGCGGTAGTTACATCTTCAATGGTAACATCTAGTATTTCCTTTACGAAGTCATCATATCCCTTTGGGCAACCATTAACCATAGTTGAGGAAGCTGCTGAACGCAAAATTTGACCCGGGTGTTCAAATCGAAGTGCTAATTGTCCAAGTCGCAAATCCTTTGCCTTCTTGAGTAATGCTTCGTCGTTACTGCATTGTTCTACTAATTGCAGTGATACATCAATAGCTTCTTGATACCGTTTCGGGTCTGTGCCAATACCGATAGTGAATTCTCCTACATCGGAATCTCGGGATGTTCCTGCATAAATTGAATAACAGAGTCCTCGTTTGTCGCGGACTTCCTGAAATAAAGGGAATGACATGCCGCCATTCAGCATGGTTGCGAACATGGAGGCGCTTAATGCAGACTTTTCCGTTCCCTTGCCAAGCGGGGCACTCAACGTAATGTGTACTTGTTCGAGTTGTTTTCTATATACGAACGTCCGTTCTCCTTTTTCCGAGAGAGGAATTACTTCGCGGTCATTCATGGGTATATTGTCGGGTTCAAAGAGAATCTTTTCAAATTCTTGTAAAGCTTGTTGAGATGTAATATTACCTACTGCAAAGAAGGTATAATTGCCCGGATGGTAATATCGTTTTCTGAATTCAATGAAAGACTCTTGCGTGAATGCGGAGACAGATTCGATAGTCCCCAGAGTTAATTTGCCGAGTGGATGGTTACCATATACGAATTGTTGGTCCAGAATTCCCAGAAAATGTTCTGGATCGTCGTAAGCGCGATGGATTTCCTCAACGATGTTTTTCATCTCAATGGGAATTTTATCATTTGGCAATGTCGGCATCGTGAGCATTTCGCCAAGAATTTTGAATCCCCGTTCTTTGTATGGAATCGGCATGCGGTTGTGATAAAAAGTCCCTTCACTAGCGGTCCATGCGTTGTGGCCGCCACCCACTTCTTCAAGGTAAGCCGAAAGATCTTTACTTGTGGCAAAGTTTTTTGTTCCTTGAAAACTCATATGTTCCAGCGCGTGTGCGAGGCCCGCTTCTGTTGGCCAGCGTTCTTCTCGCGTTCCTGCTTTGATGAATATACCAGCGGCAACAGACTGTGCGAACGGCAGATTCATGACATAGAGCGGCACGCCGGTTTTGGTAATCAGTTTTTCAAAATTGAGATTGCGCATGCGACGTTTATCCATTTACTTTCTGAAGTTTTTTTTCATATTCGTCCATCCGAAAATTTAAATTGCGCAGCCGTTCAATTTCCTGTTGTATTTCGCCAAGTATTTCTTTTTTTGCTTGGATATTATCCGGCGGTAAAGTCGCTATTCGTCGGAATAGATTGTTGATCTCGAAAAAATACGAATCCGGTTGTTGATTTATGTTCATTGTTGAACGTTGAGCAATTCCACTTCGAATACGAGTGTGGCATTCGGCGGAATGAATCCGGGAAACCCTTTTTCTCCGTATGCGAGAGCGCCGGGAATTGTGAGTGTGCGTTTGCCGCCTACTTTCATACCGATAAGACCTTGGTCCCAGCCTTTGATGACTTGACCCGCGCCGAGTTTGAACGAGAACGGCTGGTTTTTGTCATACGAACTGTCGAATTTTTTGCCGTCCGTGAATGTGCCGACATAATTGACTGTGATAATATCGCCGGTTTTTGCTTGCGTGCCGGTGCCGACAGTAAGATCCTGGATTTGCAATTGCGGTTCCATACGGGATGACGCCGAAGGTTGCGGAGAGATGATAAGTATTTGCGCCCGCTGCGCGCGTTCGCGCGGCGCCGCAATGTACCACGCAGCGCCGACGAGCGCAGCTGCTCCGATTCCCCAGGCAAGATATGTTTTTAATTTTTGTTTCGCCATACTAGCTGTTAGTGTAGCATATGCCTTTATTTTCCAGTAGGAATAGCTTCCCGCGAGCCGGAATGCGCCAAAGCTGATCCGACACGTGCGGATATCGTACCATATCGCTGTGGACAAATGGAATATCCGGCGGCGCCTTCGTGGTACACTATCAGTTAAGAATAAATAATCTTTGCATTGTTCCGTATGACGCATATCGATACCGATACGTTGGTTACCGGCATTAAATCTTTTTTCAAGGGCGACGTAGAATTCGACGATGCAGTGCGTAATGAGTACAGCCACGACGCAAGCCTATTTGAAGTCAAGCCGCAAATCGTAGTGTTTCCCAAGGATAGTGATGACGTGTGCGCTCTCGTGCGTTATGTCGCCGAGCTGAAAGGACGCGGCGCCGACGTGTCATTGACCGGCAGATGCGCAGGTACGGATATGACCGGCGGATCGTTGACGCAATCCATCGTCGTGGTGTTTACCCGTTATTTCAACAAAATACTGGAAATCGGCGACGGATTCGCGCGCGTGCAGCCCGGCGCGTATTACCGCGATTTCGAAAAAGCGACGCTCGCGCGGGGGTATCTTCTGCCTTCCTATACGGCTTCGCGCGAACTCTGTGCGATCGGAGGCATGGTCGCAAACAATTCCGGCGGCGAGCTCACGCTCACGTATGGGAAAACCGAGGATTATGTAGAGGAGCTGAAAATCGTGCTTCGCGACGGCAATGAACATACGTTCCGCGCGTTGAGCGAGCGCGAACTTAAAATAAAAGAACAAGAAAATTCCCTGGAAGGAGAATTGTACCGGGAACTTCATCCGCTCATTTCACGCAACTGGGCAGCGTTGCAGAAGGCAAAGCCTCACGCGACGAAAAATTCCACCGGCTATTTTCTCTGGAACGTATGGGACAAAGAAAAAAAAGTTTTCGACATCAACAGGATCATCGTGGGATCGCAGGGAACGTTCGGCCTCATTACCGAGGTAAAATTCCGGCTTATTGAAGTAACGCCGCCGCCCCGGAAAGCAATGCTCGTAGTGTTTTTGACGAACATGGATTTGCTCGTGGACGCGGTTGTGGCAATCTTGAAACATAAGCCGGAAAGCTTTGAATCGTATGATGACAATACGTTTTCCATGGCGATGCGTTTATTCCCGCAGATCGCCGCGCGCTTGAAAGGGAATATGATTACGCTCGGCTTTCGGTTTATACCAGAATTCCTTATGGTGTTGAGCGGCGGCATCCCCAAGCTCGTGCTCATGGCAGAATTCGCTGCGTCGAGCGTGGAGGAAGCGCGCGAGAATGCCCGCGCCGCGCTTGCGGACGTCAAAAAACTCGGGGTGGTCGCGCGCGTGACGTTTTCTGAAGCGGACCGCACGAAATACTGGACCATGCGCAGGGAAAGTTTCAGCTTGCTGCGCCAGCACATATCCAATAAACGCACTGCGCCGTTCATCGATGATTTTGCGGTGCTGCCGGAGTATCTGGAGGAATTTTTGCCGCGCCTGAATGCGATTTTGTCCGAATACAAAGGCATTATTTACACTATTGCGGGTCATGTCGGAGACGGCAATTTCCATATCATTCCTCTTATGGATCTCCACGCGCCCGATGCAAAACGGATTATCAAAGAGTTGGGCGAACGCGTGTATACGCTTGTTAAGGAATATCACGGATCGATCAGCGGCGAACACAACGACGGCATCATCCGCACGCCGTATCTCGAATTCATGTACGGCAAAAAAATCTACGATTTATTCCGCGCGACCAAACGGATTTTCGATCCGGATATCATATTCAATCCCGGCAAGAAAGTTGACGGAGATTTCGAGTACGCGATGGATCATATTTCGCAAAGCTGAAATTCCTTTTCCATTTTTCCGCAACAAAAATGTTTTGCGCGCCGGACGGAAAGCGTCAGAATCGCGCGCATCTATTGTCCCCTTTTATACAGAGGTCGATTGGTAATGATGAATAAAAGGAGGCGCGAAAAAAATCTATGAAACAGGAAGTAAAACTTCGGTTCGCGTACGCTGCTTTCGCCTATGTGGGAGCTGGCATACTTGTCGCGGCGTTTCTGATTCCGTTTTCGCAAGGCGCGCGCGCGTATGAACCGGTTAATTCGGAGATTGAATTCGGATCGCGCGGCGCTGACGTATCCGCATTGCAAACTTTTCTTGCATCGGATGCTGCGACGTACCCCGAAGGCTTGGTAACCGGTTATTTCGGATCCTTGACGCGTGATGCGGTCGTTCGCTTTCAGATGGAATACGGCATTCCTGCGGTTGGCCGCGTCGGACCCTTGACATTGGCGAAGCTCAACGCGCTCATCAGCGCAAACATGGGAATCGACGTGCGAGGGCCGGCTATTACCGATGCGAAACTGACCGTATCCGGGCAGCAAGCAACGGCATCATGGAATACGAATGAGCTGGCGAAAGCGAAAGTATTCTATGATACCAAGCCGCTCGTGATGCTCGAGGCGCAATCGCCGCAGACCGAACCGGTCATCAGCGGAAGCGTGCAATCAGACCAATCGTTGACGCTTTCGAAACAGATATCTTTGACTGGTTTGAGCTCTTCGACAACGTATTATTACGTTCTTGAAGCGATTGATGCGCAGGGTAACGTATCGGTGGGAGCGCAGCAAACGTTTACAACGCAATAGCGTAGAAGAGCAGCGCAACCTGTATACAACGAAAAACCGCTTGCAAGCGGTTTTTCGTTTATGGAATTTCAGCAATATGCTATGTCGCGCTCGGGGTCTGCTGCTGCGATGCGCTTGGAACGGGCGTTGTGGAACGGAATGCCGCGCGCAGGGCTTCGGTCGCCTGTTTGACCGCGTTTCGGTATGTTTCCATTGCCTGCTGGACCGTCGCATTGCGCGCGCGCACAAGCACTTCGAGCTGCGGGCCTATTTTGTCGATCTTCTTGACGCCGTCCTGGCGCGCGGAACGTGAACTCGCAAGGGTATTCTGTAGTTCTGTTCTAACGGTTGCTGGATTCGCTCCGGACGCGCATTCTGTTTTTGCGGTATCGATTGCGTTTTTGACCGAAGTTTGGAATGCGCTCAAAGTTTGAAGCCCGTCGGTGCGATGCTGGTTTACGAGCTGATCCACAGCATTCCGGTATGTGCTTCGCGCCGCGTCAACTGCTGCCTCGCGCGCCTGCACTGCCGCATCAATTGCTATTTTGAAGGTTGCTACCGCCTGTTTTTGAGCGTCCGTGGTCGCTTTTGCATTCAGTTTTGCGTAGAGAGCGCTTCGATTCTGTTTCCATTGCGCGCGCTGCTGATCGAGTTTTTGGTTGAATGCATCTCGGTTTCCCGCCATTTTTTGCGTTCTGGTGGTCAGACGGTCCTGGAGGCCGGAAAGTTTTGTATTGATATTCTGCTCATATTTGGATGCGAGTGAATCAAGACGCGTGCAGAAATTTTGTCCTTCCATCTTCGTGCTTGACGCAGCGCCCTGCGCGATTGCCGGCGACGTTTGCATCAGCGCAGATGCCGTTACCGCGGCAGCGGCGAAAAAAGAAAATATGCGTTTCATTGTGTTGGATTGCTTACTGAATCAATCGACGAATTGATTGCTTGCCCGTCTGCCGCGATTGCTTGAGCGTCCTGGGATCCGTCTTGCGCGGACAGCGCTGCCGATTGACTTGCTTCCGCGTCGAGCGCCGCGAGATCAATATCGGCAACGGAATTCGTGCCAGCAGAGGATTCGTTCTGCCCCTGCGGCGATCCGATCAGCGTGTTCGACAATGCCGGCAGTTGAACCGGGGCATTGCTTTTGAATGCGTACCAGCCTGCTCCGACGAGCAGCGCAAAAGCGACAACCGCCAATACGATGTATAGTTTCATTTTTTATCTTTCTGGTAATTCGTAAATCGAGCGGGAGCTCGACGCGCGCCCGCATCTGGACGTATTGTATGCGATTGCGCGGAGCTTTCAAGTGTTTTTTGTGCCATAAAAAAGGATACGGAACAATACAGGTTCGTTATGCACAATCCTGCGCGTTCCGTATCCATAGAGAAGAACGAAGCACAAGCCATTTTGTCTCTCTGTTTTTTAAAGAGCGGGAGATTTTTCATCAACGCTCCGCCACAGAATTCTGGCAGCCCATGTGCGATACGGCGACCAGCGTTTGATAAGCATTTCGAGTTTTTTACGGTTCGGCATCACTGCGAGTTTGTATATTTTGCGGACTCCCTTTTGCAGCCCCAAATCGCCGGGTGAAAAAACGTCTTCCCTGCCCAGCGTAAACATCAAAAACATTTCCGTTGTCCATGGACCGATGCCTTTTACTTCAAGAAGCTGGCGCTTTACTTCTTCATCCGGCAGCGAATCAAGTTTCGAAAGTCGCAGCGTTCCGTTTGCTATGGCCTTGGCAAGATATTTAAGATAGCGCGCCTTTGCATTCGACATGCCGGTTTTGCGGAGCTTTTGGTGCGGAAGCAACAGTATTTTTCTGGCGGTGATCGCGCCGCGGAAAAGCTTTTTGAAACGCGCGAATATTGCGTCAGCAACTTTTCCGGAAAGCTGCTGTCCGACAATCTCATATGTCAATCGGACAAGATAATTCGACGGCACATCTTTTTGCAGCGCCGGCAGGTTTTTGAATTTTATCGCCCAGCGGTAGAGAATTTCGTCGTTTTGCCTGAAATGATTCAGAATGCGTTGTTTCATCGTGCGTATTGTATCAGATCTTGTGCTCTCCGGAGAACGCGCTACACTGATCGTATGAGCGAAAAATTATTTGCGGTATTCGCCATCGGCGCATTCATTCTATTTTCCGCCATCGGCGCCGCATTTTTATATCAAAACCAAGATATCGTGCGAAGCTTGTTCGGATATCAGCAACAACGCGCCACGCCTTCTGCATCGTCTTCTCCAGAAGCGCGCGTAACACCGGTTGCAACATCGCCTGCGCCATCCGCCCTTCCTTCTCCGAGACAGCTCATAAGCGATTATGCGGCACTTGCGCAGATGCCGCAAGCGCTCAAACAATGCGTTGCGAACAACATCGGATCGAAAACTTTGGATGCCGTTATAGCCGGAACCGAAGATCCTCCGCAAAAGCTTGATCAGGCGTTCAATGCGTGTTGCGTCAGGCAGGATATCTTACAGAGCTGCGTCGCGTTCGCGAGGAAAACCGGATCATTTCCGGAAGAAGCGCTGGCATTTCTTGAAAAAATATCGCCGTATGTGGCACAAGGCAAAACGCCGGGCTCATGCACGAGCCTGGAGCAATGCGATTCCTATTGCAAAGCGCCGGCAAACCAGCAGGAATGCCTTGATTTCTTCTATCGCGTCGGCGTATTTCCCGAAAGCGTCCGTTCGCAAATTGCCGCGGTTGTGGCGCAGATAAAACAGGCGCTCGATCAAGGGCCCATAGCATTGCAAACATGCATCCAGAAAGCAGTCGGCACGAGCACGTTAGAAATGATTCTGAACGGTTCCAAATTGCCGCCGCAGAATATAAGCGAAACGTTTTCTTCGTGCGCCCAAAATGCCCAGCAGCAGGCGGAACAAGCGCTCGCCGCGCTCAAACAAGCCATTGCCTCCAGCACGCCCTATTTCCAACAATGCGTGCAATCGAATGTAGGCGGCGCAGATCAGCTTGATAAGATTTTCGCAGGAACCGCTGCACCGCCGCAGAATTTTGCCGACGTCTGGCAGGGATGCGTGCAGGCGGACGCGCAAGAACAAGCAAAAATATTCCAAGCAAAATTGGAAAATCTAATGGCAACCCAGCCCGACACATTCACGCAATGCGCCGTTGATCAAGTGGGGGGGCAAAGCGCATTCGAAGCGATTATGGCAACCGGCACGACGACGCCGGAACTGCTCGCGGCATTTCAGGCCTGCGTTGCAAAACTCAGTCCATAGCCAAAACTTGACGGGATTCCAGATTTATACTCCTGTAATAAAACAGGAGCTTTTTCGTCTTTTCCTGCAAGAACAAATTATGGAATTATTCATCCAACAACCAGTTGCATTAATCCAATGGCACACGCGCCGTCCTTTTAAGCAATCTCCTTTCGTGACGTATGCTGGGCGTACTTTTTCGTCTCGCAAACAGGAGGAATCTGCTTATTTAACCACGGCGGTTTTTATAACGTAATGCGCTTGTTGTAAACGCATACTCAAAAAACGCCCTGGCTAGATAAGCCAGGGCGTTGGTTTATCTGGGAGTTCTTTGAAAATCGAAGAATTGCGTTTCCGTGATCCGTCAGCTGGTTAGAAACCCAAAAGGAGGCTCGAATGAAAAAGATTCGAAAGAATCCTTGGAAAAGAGCGATGAGTTTCTTGCTGGTTGCGCTTATGGAACTCGCCATCAGCAGCGTTGCTGCCGTATCGCTTTTAAGCCATGGATTGCCCATTTCCGAAGCTGTATTGCTTATTATCGTGTTCATCACCGGCAAATACAGCCTGAAACTATTTGCGCTTTGGTTCAGTCGCTTGTGCGGATGGCCCGCAGCGGCGCTGTCAGCAACCGCGTTCGTATTGTGGGGATTGTTTCTCGATTTGAACGCGTATGTGCTTGCGGTTGAACTGTTTGCGCAGCTTGTGGAAGCTTTCGCGCAAGCGCTTTGGGAGAGCGCCGTGGAAGATTGGTCAAAAAATATCCGGTAGTATGACTACCGAAAAACGGATTCGTGGTGCGCGCCCGCGCCGCGAATACTCCATTCCGTTTCGTGCGGAAATGCAAAACAGCGGGCAGAATTTCTGCCCGCTGTTATTTTGAAACTACCACGCGCACGGTGTTTTCCATCTTTTATTCCGCATCTTCCACAAGCCATTGCACGCGGCCGATGGAGCCGTCGGTGAGGCGGACTTTCACGCCGCGCGGATGGTTTTCCCGCGAGGTCAGAACATCCCGCACAATTCCCTGTTTGTACTCATCGGTTCCGTAATTTTCTTTTTCAATAATCCACACCGCGATGCCGGGCTTGATTCTGCTGCGCGCAGGAGGGTTTGGATTGTCCATACTATTTTATTGTTTTAGGCCCTTCGGTTTCTCTGAACTCGCTGACTGATGCTGCGGGGCTAAGAATCGAACTTAGATTCACGGCTTCAAAGGCCGCTGTCCTACCATTAGACGACCCCGCAATCGAAGAAATTTTATCATATCTTTAAGGAAAATGCCGCACGTTATTGTGCGGCATTTTCCTCCTTTATTCTACAAAATAATCGAGTGTGCGATGAAATTTAATCCAATACTCATGCACACCGATCATAATAGGGATGAGATAGATTGTTAAGGCCGACGCAAGAATATATTTGATCCAACCATATTCTTGAGGCATAAAGAGGGCGCCAAGGTTCATAAACCAAACCAAGAACCCTCCCCATGGGATCAGCAGTTTTTCCTTGGTTCCTGTGTTGCCAAGTTTCGTAGCAACAAGGAAACTGGAATACCGCGTCACTAAAGTTAAATTGACGGCCATGATGAGCAAGGACATGACTACTTTACCCCATTCTGGAGAAAATATGAGCCAAATCCACTGCATGACTATCACAACGAATACTACTGGGTATTCCCATCGCGGGTCTATCCTCAACTCATTTTTTATACCGAAATAGTTTTTCATTCGTGCCTCCTTTGCACGGAAGAATTAAACCACAGAAAGATTCGCAAGTCAATTTCTCTAAATTGACTTTAGGTAATGTGCTACAATACCCCATTCGTAAGAAATTGGCAGGTTCCCTGTCCTCTCGTATGGATAATGGTTTGGAGCAAGAGTTTCTCAAAGCGTACGAAACCTATGCGGATGCGATGTTCCGGTATTGTTTAGTGCGGATACGCAACCGAGAAGAAGCGCTCGATCTTTCCCAAGAAGTTTTCCTGAAGGCATGGCGGTATATCGCCGAAGGCAACGAAGTGAAAAATATGCGTGCGTTCCTGTACGAAGTGGCGCGCAATCTTGTCATCAACCTGTCGGTCAAGCAGAAATCGGTTTCTTTGGACGATCTGATGGAGAATGGGTTTGAAGCAGTATCCCGCGACGACGAAAAAATGGAAACCGCCTCCCTCTTCCACGACGCGCTCGAACGCATGGAAGAACTGGATGAAAAATACCGCGAACCGATTCTCATGCGATACGTCGACGGCTTGCCGGTGCAGGAAATCGCCGCACTCCTCGAGGAAAACGAAAATACCATTTCCGTACGCATCCACCGCGGCATTGAACAATTGCGGGATCTGATGAACGGATAATTTCTTCGTATGAAATACTCAATCGAAAAAATTTTATCATTTGCGAAATATATTCGAATGGCGCCGGATGAAAAGGCCGCAATCCGGCGTGTTCTGCAAGCGGAATTCGCGCGCGTGAGCGCGCAACGCGCAAGAAATGACACAGCCGCCGGTCTTCTGAAATGGTCGGACATACTGTCCATACAAATTAAACCGATTATACTTATGCCTATCATTCTTATTCTCGCGTTATTGCTCGGCGGCGGAACATCAGCCCTGGCGGAACGCGCACTGCCCGGAGACACACTCTATCCGGTTAAGATTCAAGTGAATGAGCGACTTGCCGGCACATTCGCGCTAACGCCCAAAGCGCAGGCTGAATTGGATGCGACTCTTGCGCAGCGCAGGCTGCAGGAAGCGGAACAACTCGCAATCCAGTCGCGCCTTGATGCTTCAACGCAGCAGGAATTGGCAGCGAATTTTCAAAACCGCGCCAATAAAATACAGGCTGTCTTGAACGCTTCCAGCACGATTTCGTCCCAGGATGCCTTGGAAATCAGTTCTGACTTTCAGGCATCGCTGAACGCCCACAAGCGCATCCTTGAAGGCATTGCAAACGGCAGAAAAGCCGATGTGGCGCTCGCCGTGCGCAACCTTGCGTCGCTGATCGAAGACGAACAAAGCAACACAAAAGTGCAAGTGGATGAGTCGGAGCAAACCGTAAAATCCGAAACGAGCACTGAGATCCAGATTGCGGCACAGAACAAATTTAACGAGGTTCAGCGCAAAATCCAGGAAGTCAAGAATTTCATCTCGAAAAAATCCCTCGTGCTTGGCGCTGACGCAGTCGTCCAAATACAGGCGCGCGTACAGGCAGCTTCAGACCTTGTCGTCAAAGGGAAAACCCAACTTGACGCAGGAGCATATGGGGATGCATTCGTGACATTCCAGCAGGCGCAAAGCATTGCGCAGGAATCAAAGCTTTTAGTTGAAGCGAAAGTCGATTTCGAAGATCATGAGTCCGATGAGAATGAATCCTCGACCCCGACTACTGCAACGTCTTCTCCATCGATGAATGCAAGCTCGACATCGCACTTTAAGGTGAATGTACAAGATTCCGACGATGAGAATAAAAAGAATAGAAGTGAAAATCGTGGCGTTGAAGGCAGTGGTGAAGGATCCCCTGAAATTCATACGAACGGTTCTTCAGTGGAATCCAACGGAACAGTGCATATTGATTTGGATTTGTAATCCGAATCAAAGCGATTAACGCAAAACGAAAAACGCCGGAGAGGCGTTTTTCGTTTTGCGTTTTTCCTATTGCGAAAACGTTTCCAAAATCGCGAGTTCCGCGGGCAGCGTCGGCAGCGCGGAGCGTTTTGTCTGCGGTAACGCGGCAAGGAATTCGCGGATGAGACGTCGGAGCATTTGCTGGTCGAACGCAGCCGCAAGTTCTCCAAGCTGTTTTCTCTCTTCTTCGGAAAATTCCTGTTCCAATTCCGAAACATATCCGGCATCCATTTTAAGAACTAGGATTTTTTCCAGCAGCGTTGTTGCCAGGCGCAAAATTTCGTATATCTGAAGGCCTTGATTTTGCGCGCCGGCAAGATAACGGATGCTTGCGGCAGCATCGCGTTTTACAAGGTGTGAAAGAAATTCGTGCAGTTTTTCGAACCGGATCGAACCGATAATCTGTTCAACTTCGTCGAGCGTGATTTTTTTATCCGATGAAAAGGCGACGAGCTGCGAAAACAGGGATTCCGCGTCGCGGATGCTTCCTTCTGCAAGGCGCGCGATATGATGAAGCGCTTGCGGTTCGATATCAATACCTTCTTTTTGTTCAATATCTTTGAGTTTTTTCACAATATCCCGGCTCGACAACCGTTTGAAGTCGAACCGCTGCACGCGCGACAAAATAGTCGCAGGCAATTTTCCTGATTCGGTTGTTGCCAAGACGAATATCGCGTGCTCCGGCGGCTCTTCGAGCGTTTTAAGCAGAGCGTTGAATGCCTGCATCGTGAGCATATGCGCTTCGTCCACGATGAAAACTTTATATTTCGTTTTAACTGGTGCGAATTTGATTCCTTCCTTGAGCTCGCGAATTTCGTCAATGCCGCGGTTCGAGGCGGCGTCTATTTCAATTAAATCCAGAGATTTGCCTTGTTCGATGTCCGTGCACGATTCGCATGTACCGCACGGCTCGATGCCCGTTTTGGATTTTTTCGGATTCACACAATTGACGGTTTTTGCGAAGAGGCGCGCCATAGTTGTTTTTCCGGTGCCGCGCACGCCTGCGAATAAATACGCATGCGCAATGCGGTTGAGCAGAATCGCATTTTGCAAGGTTTGTTTAACTGCTTCCTGATTTACAAAATCGGCGAATCGCTGGGGTCGATATGCTCGGTAAAACACAAGCGGATGTGTGGAGTTTTGTTCTTTTTTCGGCATGCTTCTATGGTAACACAGAATCGAAAAGCCGACATATGATGTCGGCTTTTCAAGTTTTTATTTGATCGTGCCAAGACACCGTGATGGAAACATTCTCCCCTTAATAAAGGGTATCCATATGAGCTTCAGGCACAACATACCTTTTTTCCAATTTGGGTAAGTCGCGCCGCATTTTGAGCATCGCGCCATGGCAACCTCCTTTCATATGTACCTATACCACAAAACCTATTTTTTGAAAACAAACAGCTGGTAGCCGATATAATTCCAGACAAAAGCGGCGATGGTTCCCAGAAACGCGCCGATATACGCGCATACAACAAAACGCGCGCCGCACAGGTTGGCGGAAACGAATGAAGAAGCGGCGGTTACGTTGATGAATAATCCGACAGCGCTCACGAAAGAAAATTTGAACAGTTGGAGCCGCTGCGTTTCTTGCGCGCGATCCCGGAATACCCATCGTGTATTGAAAATATAGCTGTTGAGCACTGCTGCCGAAAACGAAATCGCTTTGTACGTTGGATACGAAAATAATCCATCGTGTTGGCCGAAAATAAACAAAAGTGCTCCCAAGACCGCCCAGTCCACGGCGGTATTGAGTATCCCCACGATGCCGAACCGTACAAAACGCATATTAAAGTTTCTCTTCCGAAGACCCCGACGCTGCTTGCGCGGGTTGCACTGGAGATTCCGCGGGCTTTGCCGGGAGATAGCGCTGATTGATTGCGTCGAGCACCGCGTCGCGCGGCTGCGCGTATTTCGTCCTGTTCTCCGTTATGATTTTTTGCATCATCGCGGAATCGGTTTTCCCGGGCCGATCGATTTCTATATTGAAGGCACTACCTGTTTTTCCGCGAATCAGGGGGCGCACGTATGCGTTGAAATTATCAAGCCGGATCAGGTCCTGTTCCGAAAACGACGGTTTGAAATAATCCTTAATGGCGTTCGCGTCATCCACCTCGATGCGAAACGATACGATGGTCCCTACGTTGCCGAAAATCGCCGCCTTGATGTCTTCGGGCACCTGTTTGATGTACTGGTGCGCGATCGCGAGCGACAGCCTGAATTTGCGCGCTTCCGACAGGATGGTTGCGATGGTTTTCGTCACGACATTCTGGAACTCGTCGATATAGAAATAGAAATCCGTGCGTTCGCCTTGGTCGCGTTCGATGGCGTACATGAAAATTTTTCCCACGAGCAGCAATCCGAGGAAAAACGCGTTGGTTTCTCCGAGTTTTCCTTTCGAAAGATTCACGATCAGAATTTTCTTATTATTGATAATATCGCGGAAGTCGAGGCTTGATTTTTCTTGTCCGATAATCGGCTTGATAAAATCATTGGCGATAAACGGCGTGAGTTTCGAATTCACCCAGATGGACATATTCGACAATCCCCAATCGCCCGATGCCTTTTCCGCCTCTTTTTTCCAGAACAGTACCACTGAAGGGTCCGGGCAGCGGCTGAGCAATTCCTGGCGGAACAGCGAATCGGAAAACACGCGCTGCACGTCCAGAATCGTGGGCGTAATAATCGGATCCTGCATCAGCAGAAAGAGAGTATTTTTCAGGTATTGTTCGAACATCGGGCCGCCAGTTTCCTGCAAATTGTATATTTTCCCGATGACTTCGATGAGTTCGTTCGCGATGAACGTCCGCTGCTGGGGCCGCGCCCGGTCATACTCGAGCATGTTGAATGCCATGGGATAATCGATATCCGCGGGATTGAAATACACAACATCCTGAAGCCGGGATTCCGGGACAAAACTCAATACGTTTTCCGCATCGTCGCCATGAGGATCGATGAATGCGATGCCGTTGCCCGACTCGATATCCTGGCGGATAAGATTTTTCAGAAACGTGCTTTTCCCTGTGCCGGTTTGTCCAATGACATAGAGATGCCGAAACCGGTCTTCGGTCGTCATGTGCGCGGTTTTCCGCTGACCGCGGTACACGGACGCGCCCAGCACGATGCCTTCCTGCGGCAACTCAATGGGCGGCGCTGCCTGGCGCGCTTTGATTTGCGTCACTTTGGCGATATCGAGCATAGCACGCGTGGGAAGATGCGCAATGCTTGCTAATTCCTGCGTATTCAAAATCAGTTTCTGGTCGCTGCGAAAATGTCGGAATGAATAATCATACGCGCTTTTCAGCTCGCGGTTGCCTTTGAATTGCTTGAGCGTCAGGCTATTCCCTTTTGGTTCGGCATAAAGCGGATAAACCGATCCAATCTGATCCATGAACATTTTCGCCCGCTCCTCGGTTTCGCACGAAACAACCAGGCGGATATTGGCTTCGAGCAACGGCTTTGCCATTTTTTTCCCCACTTCTTCCACAAGCTGCGCGTCGACCGGTTCCGTGCGCCCGGATTCCGCTTGTGTGTTCGATGAAGACTGAGAAAAGGCGGATAGCGCCGCTTTTACAACTTCTTTTTCCGGAGTCGAACCGGCGTGTTCGATTGCGTCGCGGAGAGACTCTCCTTTTTGGAGATGTGCGGATATTTTTTTGAAAGTTTTCAGAACTGTCGGCTGCGCTTTTTTGAATATGATTTGTAAAGCAATGCCGTCTCCTTCTTTCAAGAGAGACGAAAAGATGTTGAGCACCGGCAGAAGCGAATCTTCTTCCATCGTTTCATAGGTTTTGATGGGCAGAATGCGCTCCTTGGTTTGCGCAAGCGATGCGACGAGCGTTCCTCCTTTGGGATTGAAAATGTTGTAATCATCGACGATTTCGGCGATTGAACCGGACCAGAATGCCTGCACAAGCTGGATGAGCGAATTGACTTCTTTTTCATGCACCGCGAAATAGAAATGAATTTCTTCGCCGGTGTTGTGCACTGCGATTTCCATTACCGGCGGCATTTTGAAATCGGCAAGCGAACCGAAGAGCTGTTCGGAAAGCGCTGTTTCCTGTTTCCAGTCTTTTTTCGATTCTTCAAGCGGTCTGAAAAGCACTACGTGCACCAGTTTGTATTGGAGCGCGTTTCGAAGCTCGCGCTGCTCCTGCCATTGCGAAATAAAATACCACAACGCGCCGATGCCTACCGCCGCTCCGATGCCGATGATGAACAGGAGGATATCCATGCCTATGAACGCTCCTGTAATTTAATCAATTCGTAGAACTCGTTGACGAGCGTATCGTGGTATTGGTCGATGAGATACGGATTTTTCGTCTGATATGCGAGCTTGGTTGCCTTGTATAAGTCGTCGCGCACCGCCATGGTTACCAGGCTTTTCACGGTATTCTGGATTTCCTGGGGCACGGCCACCGGCGGCGGAACCGGAGGCATGGGTGCTGCTCCTTGCGTTTGCCGTTGCGCATCCGAATCTCCGGAATCATTCGTTCCGGAACTTTGCTGCGGCTGGGGCGCAATGCGTTCCTGGATAATTTCATGCAGAATTTGTTTTTCCTGCTCCGGAGTCAGTGCGGGTAAAGCCGCGGTTTTTTCCTGGAATGCGGTTTTGATTTGATCAATATGGTTCTGTTCCTTGTCCATGCGTATAGTATAGCACTCCAGGCGCCCCTATTTATAATAGATTTTGTCCGGATAGCGCGCGTCAATATAACGGAGTTGCGGCAGATTCGGCATTTTGAGCACGGTTTGGATTTTTGCGTACGTTTCTTCGGGCGAGATACTTGTTCGTACCAAAATATACCATCTCTGCGAAGTTTCAAACCTGATATAGCCCGCGCCGACGGATTCTTTCTCAATCACTGCTTCGGTAAGGATGCGCAAATTTTGGCCGGCATTCCAGTATCGGATGAGCGATTCGAAGAATGGCAGAGGAAGCGTTGCTGTTCCTAGCACGGGTGCGGCGCCGCTTTCATCGGTGATTCTCAAATATTTGTTCGCGGACGTCGCCGTTACTTCGCGGAACGGAATCGATCCTTCGTCGATCGCATAACAAGTTGTGCGTCCTGAAACGCACCAGAGCGCAACCGTATCGCGCGGCGTCGCGCGCACGATGAGCGTACGCGCGGGAACGTTATATACGAATTGGAAATTCCTCATTTCCGGAAAGGAGTTGATGAGAGTGATATCCAAGGATTTTTTATCCAAGAAAAGCGCATTGGTTTTCGGCACGAAAATCGGACTCGACGCATTGATATACTTCCAGGCTGCCTGCGCGATGCTTTTATTCAGGTCGTCGCGCACCTGCGCTTCGACTGTTTGAATTCTGAACCTCGTTGAGTAGAGCAATATGTATGCGCCGAAGAACGTGAAAAATACCGATCCGGCAACGATAAAATACCGGATCCGGCGCCGGAATTTACGGCGACGTAAAATATCATCGCGCGAGGACGAATCTGCCATATAAAAAGGTTTTCTTACGATTTTTTGATTTCGCGGATGCCATGCATATACGGGAGCAAAACATCGGGGATTTTCACCGAGCCGTCCGCTTGCTGATAATTCTCAAGAATTGCCAAAAAAGGACGAGATGACGAAAGTGCGGTGTTGTTCAGCAGATACGCGAATTTCTTTTCGCCTTTTGCGGTTTTATACCGCACGTTCAGCCGGCGCGCTTGCCAATCAAGGAAATTCGAAGCAGATCCTGTTTCGGCCCACCGTTTTGATCCAGGCAGCCACGCTTCCAAGTCGAAAGCCCGATATTTTCCCGGAGCCATGTCGCCGGTGCAAATCTGAATTATTCGGAAAGGCAAGCCAAGGTCTTCATGAATCTCTTTAGTAATAGCAAGCATTTCTTTTTGGAGGTTATCGCTTTCTTCAATATCAGCCCTCGAAAGCACGACCTGCTCTATTTTCATAAATTCATGAACCCGGTAAAGGC
>DAIDAW010000040.1 GCA_027310425.1 bacterium
GCGCGCCGAATCCTTGTTTGGGGCGGCGAAGGATTTCATCCGGCACGATGCCGTGCATCGCTTTTTTAAAAATATATTTGTTTTGGATGCCGTGCAACTTGAGGGTATTCGGCATCGCGGATGTCAACTCGATGAACGTATGGTCGAGCAAGGGCGCGCGCATTTCCAGGGCGAAGCGCATGGTTGCGATGTCGGTTTTCACCAAAAGATCGTCGGGCAGATACGATGAAAAATCGAAATAATTGATTTTCTTCAGGATGTCGCGCTGGTTGCTTTGGATAAATGTTTCGCGGATAAAGCGTTCGATGTTTCCTCGATGTTCCTGCGGAAGCTCGGATTCGTGAAAGAACGAGATCATGGCGCAGAATGCTTCTTCTCGAGAGGATGACGCCATGAGAAGTTTTCGTTTGATTTTTCCCGCGATGCCGGCATTCGGAAGCATGGAGCTTGGAACGGCAAGCGTGCGGATGCCGAACCGGTGCCATGCAAGAATCCGTTGCATCATGTTGTATTTATTGTATCCGTAGAAGTTTTCGTCTCCGCCGTCGCCTCCCATAACCACCTTTGCGTGCGGATGGATGGCTTGCGCAATATACCAGGTTGGCACCGCTGAAGTATCGGCGAACGGCTCCTCGAAATGTTCGACGATTTCTTGAATAGTATCCGTATAATGGTTGAATTCGAGCAGCAGTTCGTGGTGGTTCGTTTTGAATGCATTTGCGACGAGGCGCGCGTACGGCAGCTCGTTGATGGATGAATTTTTGAATCCGACGGAAAATGTATCAATGGGTTTATTTGAAAGCCGCGCCATGTACGCCACAACGGCGCTCGAATCAATGCCGCCCGAAAGCATGGCAGCGACCGGTACGTCCGACGCGATCATGCGCAGCCGCACGGATTCCTCGAACGTGGCGCGGATTTTTTCTATCCATGCGCGTTCACTGAAACGCTCTTCAGGCTGCTGAACCGGCTGCCAGTAGCGATGGATCGTGAACTTTTTATTTTTCAGAATGCCGTAATGCGCCGCAGGAAGCTTTCTGATGTTTGAAAATCCGGTCAGGGGAGCGGGGCAATATTGCAATCCGAGATACATATGGATTGCGCGGAGATCCGGCTCGGCTTTGACTTCTTGGTTTTTCAAAATCGCCTTGAGTTCGGATGCGAATATGAAACATGATCCGTCGATGTAATATTTGAACGGCTTCTTACCCAGCCGGTCGCGCGCGACAAAAAGCTGCTCGCGCTCGCTGTCCCAGATGGCGAACGCGAACATGCCGCGCAGGTGCTCGAGGCATTGTTCTTTGTATTTTTTGTACAGGTAGATGATGACTTCGGTATCGCTCGTGGACGTGAGCTTGATGCCGTCCGTGATGAGTTCATCGCGCAATTCCTGGTAGTTGTAGATTTCGCCGTTGAACACGATCCAGATTTTTTTCTCGCTGTCTGACATAGGCTGCCATCCCTGCGCTGAGAGGTCGATAATGGCAAGGCGCGTGTTCGTGAGGCCGACGTTGCCCAGTACCGTGACGCCAGTATGGTCAGGGCCGCGGTGCGCGATCGCGTCGGCCATGATTTGAATTTCCCGCTCGCTTACGCGCGCGCGCTTGTCAAAATAGATTTTTCCCGCAATGCCGCACATGATGGTATAGTATAGCGTAGATATGCCAAGGGTTTCCATTCTTTTGCCGGTGCACAACGGCGCGCGGTTTTTGAAACAAGCGGTTTCGAGCGTCCAAAACCAGCGTTTTGCCGACTGGGAATTGGTTATTGTGGACGACGGATCAACGGACGAAACTTCGGATTTTGTCAGCGAATTACAGAAAGACGATACCCGCATCCGATCAATACGCAATGCGAAAAATCTGGGCATTCAGAAATCTTTGAACAAAGGGCTCGAAGCCGCGCAGGGCGAATATATCGCGCGCATCGATGACGACGACCGATGGATCGATCCTGAGAAATTGCAAAAGCAAGTCGCGTTTTTGGATAGTCATCGTGAGTATGCGCTTGTCGGAATTGGCGCGGCGGTGGTTGACGAATCGGGAAAGGAATTATCTCGATTTTTGAATCCCGGGACAGACGACCGGATTCGCGTGCGCATTCTGGGTAAGAACTGTTTTACACATTCGAGCGTGCTGTTCCGCACCGATGCCGCACGGGAGGCAGGAGGATATCGCGAAAATACCGACGTACTGCATGTTGAAGATTATGATCTGTGGCTGCGCTTGGGGCTGAAGCATAAGTTTGCAAATCTGCCGATGTATGGCAT
>DAIDAW010000041.1 GCA_027310425.1 bacterium
ACGCGGTATCGCTCAATGCCTTAGCATCGCGAAACAGCCAATGCAAAAACGATGTTGGCGATTCCTGGGGAAGAACGGTTTCGGTTGGCGCGGGCGATGGAACATCCGTGATTGCAGGAGATGGCGATTGTTCAAGGCTGCTCGGTTCCGGAGATGGCGATGGCGCAGGAGGCGGCGGAGAAAATTCAGGCGTCGGCTGGATATCGGGAGATGCGAAAAAAACAGGTGTTGCTGATGCGATCGGGAATTCTTCGTTGAATGCCGGCGTTGTCGATGCCTGCCCAATAGTTTGGTCAAAACGCTTCAGCGCAACCGAAAACCTGATCACAGCCCGGCTTGGTTCAGTCTTTGCGGGAATGTCTCCTTGGAATCCTCCGCAATACAGCTGGGATGCGGCGCTGCGCAGTACCGCGGAATTATCATTGGTGAATTCGCTTTGATTTGCTCCGTTCTGGGCTATATCCGGCGCGCCTTGCGCATTCTGAGGATTCTCCCATCCGCCCAAACACGATGCAGGATAGAACGCCGCTGTCTGCGTGCGCCCGATCCTGAAATACGCAACCGTTGCAATGAGAATGGCTGCTGAAAAAATCCCCGCTGCAATGCGCAACCAATTTGCCGCGCGCGTCTGCAACACGAATTTTCTGAATCCCTTCACGGCAAATACGCTCTTGCCGGAATGCAAATGCGTGATATCAAAAACAGGATGCGTGCGGTTTCGTTTCATGGTTTGCATGCAAAAAACGTCGCCAAAAGAGCCGCGATGGCTTCATTTCAGTATACCATCAGAGCAACAAAACTAATCCCCATTGTATCGATCAGGCCTTTCTTATTCTGTTCCGAACAGCAAAGCTGCCAATAGTAGGCGCGCAGCAAGCCAAGAAAACGGCGTTACGCGGATAAAAACTTCTCCACCGCGCCCCAATCAACAACATTCCACCATGCGGCAATGTAATCAGCCCGCTTATTCTGATAATTCAGATAATATGCATGCTCCCACACGTCCAGGCACAGCACTGGCTGCATACCCTGCGAGAGCGGCGAATCCTGATTTGGAAGCGATAGAACCGTAAGCGAGTTGTCTGATTTTTTCGCCAGCCATGCCCAGCCGCTGCCGAAATGCTGTGTGGCTGTTTGCGAAAACAGGTCTTTGAATTGCGCAAACGACCCGAAGCTTTTTTCAATCGCTGCTTTCACATCACCCTGCGGCTCGCCGCCTGTGCTCGGCCCCATGATCTGCCAAAATAAAGAATGATTCGCGTGCCCGCCGCCGTGATTGCGTACCGCGATGCGGATGTCGTCCGGAACCGCGTCAAGATTTTGCAGCAATGCTTCGACTGATTTTCCCGCAAGCTCCGGATGTTTTTCCAGAGCTGTGTTGAGGTTTGCCACGTACGCTGCGTGGTGCTTGCCGTGATGAATCTCCATGGTGCGTGCGTCGATAAACGGCTCAAGCGCATCATGCGCATACGGCAACGAAGGAAGCTCAAACATACAGATATATCATTTTATTTTTTACGTGATGAATTGTTTATTTTTTGGCGCAGCTCACGCAGACGCAAACCGCTTGGTCATCCCATTTTTGCCAGAACGGCAAAAATGGAATGGGTTTGCGCCGAGTGCGCAGCGAGGTGGCTGCCGCAGGAGCAGACAAACTCGCGGTGCGTCAAAAAATAAACAACTCATCTCACGTCTCCGGCGCTTTTGATCACGCCCCGTTCCATCCTTGACTTCAATTTATCAAGGTTTGTTTGCGCGACATCGTCGAGCGAAAACTTGAATTGCGTCGCAAGCTGCGAAAGATACCACAATACATCGCCCAATTCTTTCTTGAAAAGATCGAGAAATTCCGCATCGGCAACTCCATTGTTATTCCTGACTAATTTCTTGATTTTTTCCACCGCCTCGCCTGTTTCTCCTGCGATTCCGAGGGATAAATAC
>DAIDAW010000042.1 GCA_027310425.1 bacterium
CTTTGGCAAGAGATATTAATTCTTTCTTTCCCCTTACCGGTTTTAAGGAACAGCTCTTCGGCTCTTGCATCTTTCTCCGAGACAAATGCTTCGTAGTATACCAAAATCCAAGGACCATTATTGCTGGTAAAAACAGATTTGCCACTCTTGTGCTCGCGTATCCGTTTTTTTAGGTCAGTGGTAAATCCTTTATACAATTTACCATTTTTCAGGCTTTTCAATATGTATGCGTAATACATACTTTTTCAGTGAAGCCACTCTCAGTCCGAGACTGATCGGCCTTGGGCCGAAGCCGCCTCCCCGGATGATACGCGATTCAGTATAACAAAAAACGCTTGCAATTGCATTTCCGGCGCGCCCAGCGCGGAATATGCTACACTGGTGCATATATGGCGCGCGAAAAAACCGTTGACGAGAATAGTCCGCTCTACGGAGAAAAAATCCTGTTCGAATGGAAAGCTGCTGAACAGGCGGCAATCATCCATGTTGCCAAATACCGCAAATTTCTCGCCGTTGCTATCATCGTCATGAGCGTGTGGGCGCTCCTGAATTCAAATTTTCTTTTTTTCATCATTCTGGCACTGTGGGGAGTTATCATGATTGTGACCACGGATGTGCGGCCGCGCATACACGAATTCAAATTGACGGAGACCGGCATCGCGGTTGACGACGCGCTGTATCCGTACATCGATATTCAGCGTTTTTGGGTCAAGCAGCGGACGCGCAACAAGAAAAAAGTATTCGTGATGAGATTCGCGAATCCGGTGCGCGCGGCACTCTCCGTCCCGGTGCCGCTGGAACGCGCAGAAGAGATCCGGCGCGCGATCAACGAATATGTGCCGCAGTCGCCGGAAGAAACCGGCCTGATTGATTTTCTGGAAAAGCTGTTTTCATAGTTTATTCGCGCGGAACCGTGTTATAATGCATCACGTTGGACCCGTGCTGTTTTCATGCAGAGGAACGCGATGGGCCCTCATAGTTTAATGGATAGAACACGAGCTTGCGGAGCTTGGGATGGGGGTTCGATTCCTCCTGAGGGCACCAAAATTTTCTATTTGTCCCGCATCAGAGCGGTGGGGTGACAGAGTGGCCTAATGTGCTGGTCTTGAAAACCAGAGCGTCGCAAGGCGCCGCGAGTTCGAATCTCGCCCCCACCGCCCTGATGCGGAATCGGGAGACCAGAGCGTCGCAAGGCGCGAGTTTTCCTCCAAAGGCAGATTAACCAGGTTGAGAAC
>DAIDAW010000043.1 GCA_027310425.1 bacterium
TATTAAGGGTTTGCCCGGCATTGGGAGCGTGGAGATTAAATTCTTTCCGATTGCGGCGCTGAACGTGCCACGCGACCAGCAAAAAATTAAACTACTTATGGTACTTGACTAATAGATTATCTTTGTGCTAATTTTTAGGGGTTAAGGTAAATGAATCAGAACAAACAAACCATTCGTGTTTCTGGACAGGTCATAGAAGCCCTACCCGACGCCAATTTTAAAGTTCGGCTTGATGACGGGCGGGAAATACTGGCTCATTTGGCTGGAAGATTGCGCATGCATCGAATAAGAATTTTGGGCGGAGATAAGGTAACTGTGGAAATGACGCCGTACGACGAAAAAAGAGGTAGGATAGTATACAGAGGAAAATAAATTTAGAATTTAGAAAGTAGAATTTTAAGAAATCTATTTTCTATTTTTGATATGAAAGTTAGGGCATCGGTTAAAAAAATTTGCAAAGATTGTAAAACCGTCCGCCGCAAAGGGCGGTTGTATATAATTTGTAAGAATCCTAAGCATAAACAGCGCCAGGGATAACAGGAAGATAGAATTTAGAAAATAGAATCCGGAAAAACATATTCTATTTTCTATTTTCTATTTTCTATTTTCTGAAAATGCCGCGTATAGCGGGTGTAAATATTCCGGAAAATAAACAAATAGAAACCGCACTGACCTATATTTATGGAGTAGGGCGTCCTTCGGCTAGGCGCATTTTAATCGCTGCGCGAATCGAGCCGACAATTCGCGCTTCCAAATTGACACCCGATCAGGTAAAAAAATTGCAGGAAATCATAGATGGTCATCATAAAGTTGAGGGTAACCTCAGGCGCGAAATAATGATGAACATAAAGCAATTAAAAGAGATAGGGGCGTGGCGAGGTTTGCGCCATCTAAAAGGCCTTCCGGCGCGAGGACAAAGGACCAGAACTAATACCAGAACAATAAGAGGTAATATAAGAAAAACGGTCGGATCCGGCCGCAAACCGCCGCCAACGCCGACATAAAAATATGGGAAAAAAACGTATAGTGCAAAAAAC
>DAIDAW010000044.1 GCA_027310425.1 bacterium
AGCTGGCAGACCATTTCATTAAGTATTATCAGATAACAGGGGATAGGGGAAAAATTAGAGAATGGGCAAAAAGAGGAATTATGTCTGCGCGCATTGTGGAGAAGTCCGGAAAGCAAGCGTATGGAGATAAAGTTGCGTATCAAAAGATAATCACAGGCTTTCAAAAGTTTCTATAGGTGACGTTTGCGTATAGTTGACACCTTGGTTCGGGGGGGGCTATACTACCAAGAGTACGTTCCTGTGCGCAATCCGGCGTTGCAGGAACACGCGCCAAGGAGGCGCGAAAAAATGAAAATCTATAGCAAAAAAGGCGGAACTGGTAAGGGCAAACCCAAACCTATACCGCCGATTCGCCGATAAACGGCGCGATCACAAGATATGCGGGAGACAATATTCTCCCGCATAGTTTATAATAAGGAGTATGAAGAAGTATTCGATTACTATTTTACGATTACAAAAGAGACGGTTTTTTAAAATAGTCTTATTTGGTATCAAGATCGTATCGCCGACTCTTGCTTCTTTAAGGAAAATAAAAATCGCTTTGGAGTTGATACAAACTGCGGACAAGACACTGTTTCGTAAAGTTTTGCGCATTAAACACGTTGTGATTTTTCCCGGCAACGATTACTACGGATGCGTGTTGGAAAAAGAACGGACATATATCGATCAGCCAAGAGCAATACAAGATTCGTCCGTTGCGTATCTTGCATCGTCGTTTGTCCACGAAGCATGGCATATCGACCAATATCTGCGGGGGATAACCGAATACGGCGCATTGGCGGAGCGTGGCGCGTATCGCGTTCAGCGCAGGTTTCTTGCCAAAACAGGTACGAGATCCGAAATACAATGGCTTGACAAACAGTACCGGCTGCAGTGGTGGGTTTCCGAAAAACAGTCAAAAACGAACAACGACGGTTATGATACCGAAAGCGTTGAGAGACACGATACAGAATTTCGCGCTTTCATCAAACTGTACCGTGCCGGTAAGCTGCGTCTCACCGAGATCGATTTGGGATAGGG
>DAIDAW010000045.1 GCA_027310425.1 bacterium
GTTTTGCTGTAACTTTCATGTTAATGTATTCTTCATTTCGCCGCCGGAGTAGTTTTCGCGGCTTCTTTTTGGGCCGCTTCGGACTCTATTTCCCGTTGCATCCTTCCTCCGTGACGGTGGAACTTTGTCGTAGGCGCGAAATCTCCCAATCTAAAACCGACCATCTCCTCGGTTACATACACCGCGATATGTTCTTTGCCATTGTGCACGCCGAAAGTAAATCCAATCATCTCCGGCGTAATCGTGCAATCGCGCGACCACGTTTTAATGATGGCTTTTGTCCCGGATTTAAGTTTTTTAACCTTTACCAGCAATTTTTCATCTATATATGGACCTTTTTTAAGACTTCGCGACATAAGTGATAACTTTTATTTTTTTATTATTCTTCTTTGTAAAATATATTTATCCGTCCATTTCCTGCGCCGCGTTTTAACGCCGAGCGCCGGTTTGCCCCATGGCGTTTTCGGATGCTTCAATCCTATCGGCGCCCTGCCTTCGCCTCCGCCATGCGGATGATCCACCGGATTCATTGCACTGCCTCGCACCCGTGGCCTTACACCGCGGTGACGCATTCTTCCGGCTGAACCCATATTAATATATCTGTGTTCGGGCCGCGAGAGGGCTCCGATAGAGGCAAAACATTCGCTCAGTACTTTTCTCACCTCGGTTGAAGGCATTGATATATGTGTATATTTGCCTTCGTGCGCCAAAACAGTGGCCGAAGATCCGGCCGAACGCACCAACTGCCAGCCTCGTCCCGGATGCAATTCTATATTATAAACAGTGGTTCCCACTGGAATATTTTTAAGCTGCATCCTGTTGCCATTTTTTAATGGCGCGGCGGATGCACAAATTATTTCATCGCTAGCGCTTATTCCTTGCGGAGCCAATATATATCTTTTATCGCCATCACCATACTC
>DAIDAW010000046.1 GCA_027310425.1 bacterium
CTACAGCATCCACGCCACGCTCGCCTCGTTCAATCTTGGAAATATACGCTTGTGGTTTTTTCAATCGTTTTCCTACTTCAACTTGCGTCAAACCCGCCTCTAAGCGAGCTTGGCGAAGTTTTTTGACGAGATTTTGATATTTTGGTTGATATTTCTTCGACATAGATATATTAACATGATATATACTATTGTGGAATATACCATTTTAGTATATTCTTATTTTATGGGGCTAAAATTTTTCGCCAAAATGCATTCAAGCGAGGGCGTGGCGGAAGGAGGGGGTGTGGGGGAGAATTTCGCCACGCCCAAACGTCCCGTCTAGCAGAGCGAGGTGATCAAGTCAGATTTCGCTTTTTGGATTTGTGTATCAGATTTGGTAAAATGATTTCAAAACTTGTGGCGGGGCTTGGCGAGCAAAAACTCTCGTCTTCAAAAAAACGAGTTCGTATTTAATTTTATGGCTCCGGTGGCAGGGATCGAACCTGCGACCATCTCCTTAACAGGGAGCCGCTCTACCGCTGAGCTACACCGGAATCAATGTTTGATAATATCTTATTCCTAAATTCGCGTCCAGTCCCACTTTTCAAAAACTTTTCGCGCACACGAGCTGCTTCGCGAGACAAAAAACTTTCCTTATAGATCAAACAGAATGGTCCTCGAGACACCGTTGATGGAGTGGATTTTTTGCCACGATTATGTTCATTTAATCGTCTTTCGACGTTTATCGTGATTCCTGTATAAAACTTTTTATCCTTCAAACTCTGAAGGATATAGACGTAATACATACATAAAGAAGCCGCCCCGCCTGCCGGCGGGCAGGTCTACCGCTGAGCTACACCGGAATGTGAAAAATAGTATATCAAACATACCCTTGTTTGCAATATTCAATCGGATTTTTGCTATACTATCCCT
>DAIDAW010000047.1 GCA_027310425.1 bacterium
GAAAGAAACAGCGTGACGCCAGAGATCGGCAAAGAAATAACATATACTGACAGCGGATTCTCGCCGTCGAAGATAAACATTAAAGCAGGTGATATTGTTGTGTTCAAAAATAAAAGCCCGCGATCTTTCTGGCCGGCCTCGGCTATACACCCAGCACACGCGGTCTATGACGGAACAACGCTTTCCGAACATTGCAAAAATGGCGCGAAGACGCCATTCGATGCCTGTAAAGAGGTTGCCCCTGGTAGCGAGTGGTCGTTCAAATTCGACAAAACTGGCGCCTGGAATTATCATGACCATTTAAGTGCCAGCTATTACGGGACGGTTGTCGTGGAATAGCGCGACTTCTAAAAGGGTCTACCTGTGCCACCCTAGCTCAACGGCAGAGCAATGCTTTCGTAAAGCAGAGGTTCCGGGTTCAAGTCCCGGGGGTGGCTCAATTATAAAATCTGTGTTATGATTTACCCGTAGCGTGATCAAAAAAGGCAGAGAACATCTTACAAGATCGATTATCAACGAAGAGGGCGTTCCTGGAAGTCTTCCCGAAGGATGGCGCGTGGACGAAGATGGAAATATTATTGACGAAGCCGGATACTTTCGAAACAGAGAAAGCCTTGAACAAGAAGGTCGTGCTCCGAGCGAGGAATTCAAAAAGATGCGCGCGCTTGTAAAAAAACAGCAACCGTCACATGTTTCAGAAAACGTGATAGACGAACTGACCAGAATAAATCTTCGATTCAAAAAACAAAATAAAGAAAAATTAGGAAATCAATGGATTATCAAAAAGAACTAAACGAACTGGAAATCGAGGCCCGGCAATTGTCGGGCCGGCTTTGACGT
>DAIDAW010000048.1 GCA_027310425.1 bacterium
TATCAAAACTGGCCAAGAGACATCTTGGCCAGTTTTCCGTTTTTAATAGAGAGAAACGCCGTTATCTTGACAATAGATAATTTTGTTGCATACTATAAGTATATAGGTTCATTCTTTGAGTCTGTTCCCGGATAATGATCCGGAAACAGGAAAGGAGAGAAAGATGAATACCCGTTTGCCGGAGAAAGGACAAGCGCGGTGGTTTGTCCTGATTCTCCTGTTGCTCATTGCAGTGGCTGCCTACGCAACCCTGCGGCTGATCGGGGTATTAACTCCGCCAACTATTGTTCCTTCACAACCAACTCTGACACCAACTGCGACTCTTGCGCCCACCGAAACTCCGACGCTGACACTAACAGCAACCCAGCCACCGACCAACACGCCGATGCCCACGCTGACACCGACTGTGGAACCGACGGCAACCGAGATTGCGCTCGTGGCATCAAGTTGGAATGACGCAAAGAAACTTGCGCATAAAATCGGATGCCTTTCTCACGGAGATCAATATATTGACTCTTATGAGGGAGGGCAACGAGCTTCTGCGTATGCCTTTGGTGGCGAGAACCCAGTTTTTCCGCTTATCTGGAAAACATGGGCTGTCGCAAGCGCAATGTCAGATCAAGGATGTGTATTCGTGGGGGAATATCCAAAACAATCTGGTCCCGCAGCTGCGTTTTGGTTTGAAGATGCGGCTACTGGCCAATGGCGGCGCATCGCCATTCAGCCATAAAACAAAGCCGCTGCTCATTGAGCAGCGGCTTTTATATGCTTGACGCACCCTTATTG
>DAIDAW010000049.1 GCA_027310425.1 bacterium
GCATTGTCCCGGAGACGGAGATCGAAGCCATAGTCGCTTAATCGCAGGTCGTGAATCCGATCTGGATATCGATTGTCTGTCTCCGATAAAGATGGCCAATTCTTCACAAGAGCCACCTTGAGGACTTTATTGCGGCGGTCGGCAAAGATTACATTTACTTCTTGACCGAGTAACTGGTCCGCATCGACGGTATAGATCCTATCGAAAGCCCTCACTTTTATTTCCATTCTGCCTCCTTCTGTAGAGTATATATAATTATACCATATATTTTTCTATATTACAATATGCAAAAAGCGCTCCGGTTTTCGGAGCGCTTTTGGGTTGTGATTTTTATGGCCGCGATGCTTTTATTCGCGGGCGCTGGGCGCCCACGAGATCGTCGCGCGCAGCGTTTTGCCAGTTAAACAAATCGTCGGCCGTGATGAATTCCAGCGCGAACGTGAAGAGCGCCGGAATCCTGACGAACCATTTCGTGCCATCGCTGTTTGCCGGCTCGATTGAACAATCGAATCCTGCGAGTACATAATGGTCGGCTATATTTTTTGCCACCTGCTGGGCATTCTCGACTTTGATGCCAAGATGTACGCCTGCGAACATGCCGATCGGGTCTTGGTAATAGTTTTCTTCAGTTAGCTGAACCATACCTTGACTCGCGTGGAATTCAGCGTTCGGGCACAAGAAAATTGCGCGCCAGCCGTCCTTATCGATGTCGCCGACTTCTCGCGCAATATGCCAACCGAGCATTTCCACGAAAAACGCGACAGCGCCTGCCCACATAC
>DAIDAW010000004.1 GCA_027310425.1 bacterium
GGCCATAGCCGTGATCGTACTGTGCTTGGTCGTGTTCTCTGCGCTGAAATTCTATGTATACGGCCTGATCGCAAGCTGGCGCCAGGAAAAACAACTTTTCTGGTTCCATATCGGCTCGATCGCCGCGTTTGTCGCCTTGGGAACAGCGCAATTTTTCTCACGCAGCACACCGGCCTTCTCAACTGTCATTACGTTGAGCATTTCCGCTGTCATAGTAATCGTGAGCGGAATGATCATATTCACAAAAGGAGAACCTCAAGAATAAAAAGAACTGGCCTGGATATCCAGGCCAGTTTCTATTTCCTATTCCTGCACTAATACTCGTCCGAATGAATGGATTTCCCAAATATCGAGCCATTTCACGGTATTCAAATCCTCAAACATCGCCTTTCCCAAAATGCGCTTGGTATGGAACACGATCGGCAGTTTCCCCTGCTGCGGCTGGTACACAAGCGCAACATGATCGATATCGCGCTCGCCCTTTTTATTGAAAAAAACCAGATCGCTTTGCCGCAGGTCTCCTTGCTCCACCGGAGCGCATACCAAAGCTTGCCACTGTGCCTTGCGCGGCAACCAGATACCGCGTGTGTCGTACACTATGCGCTGCACCAACGACGAGCAGTCGAACCCATGAGTAAATGACCCTCCTCCAATCTGGTATTTCACGCCATCATATTTTTTACACGCATCTTCAAACGAGAGCAACGTTGCCGGTTTTTCGAATTGCAATCGAGAAACTTTGCGCAATCCATCGATATTTCTCAGCCACCCGATCGGGCCGCGCGGCGCGCGCATGCCCAACGAATGGTATGCAACCACGCACCAGGAAGTATATCCTTGGGGCTGATATACACGGACGAGCTGATCCGTGCATAGATCATTGGTCTGGTTGGTAAAATTTGACTTCAATTCACGATCCATAATACTTTCATATTCCTCGCGCGATGGGCGAGTTTCAACGTCAATCACATCCGCATCAACAATAAAGAAATCTCCAATCGAATCGTCGGCCTCGAACGAGACGACCGAAATGTTATTGCTATTTTCTTTCTTCAAAATCTCGCGCGCCTGTCGGGCGAGCTTTTCAATCATAAGAACAATCTTCCCGTCATGGATTTCATACCAAAAAAGCTCGGCATACCGGGCCTTTTGCGCCGCGAAAAAAGCTGAAAGTGGCTGCGGGATATCCATTTTATTATTGCCAGCCATACATACGTCGAAACATCTTCGTCAACGCTTCCGACTCATCTGGTGAATACAAGTAAAGCACTTTGAATGTTCCTTTCGTATTTCCGCTTTCCCGTTCCTGACGAATAATCTGTATTTCTCCGACCGCGATCCAATCTTTTTTCAATAACCAAATGGGAATGTCGTCAAAATACACACGGCTTCCCTGATTTTCAAATGTATATTCTTTTCCGGTTTCCAAATCTTCAGGAATATCAATTCGCACGATCGAATTGAATTCGACTTTGAACCCCATATCAAAAGATATCCTCCACGCCCACTTCCATCGGCGGGATCAGCGATTTATCAGTCGGCAGCACGAACGAGAACACCGAACCGCGCTGCTTCACGGACGTTGCCCAAATGTCGCCGCCATGGCGTTTGATGATGTTTTTCGCGATATACAATCCAAGGCCAGATCCCACGGTTTCTTTTTTCAGCGTTTTTTCGGTCCGGTAAAACTTCATGAACAAATGCGATACGTCTTCATCCGACATTCCGGCGCCCGTATCCTCGACTGAAATTTGCACAAAAGGCTTGTCCGGCAGCGTTTCGATGCGCACGCGCACCTCGCCGTTTTGCACGTTGTATTTGATGGCATTATCAATCAGATTCTGAAGCACCATACGAATTTTCGACGCATCCATCGTGAGCTGCGGCAGCTGCGTCTCCGGCGGATAAAACAGAAGCTTCACGCCATGCTGCTGGGCCGTCTGCGCAAACGTTTGCAGCACATCCTGCGCAAGCGCCACCACATCCGCCTTCTCCATTTTGTATCCGAACTTACCTTCTTCGAGCTTGGATACGTCCAACAGATCATCCACGGTCCTTACGAGCCGCTCGGTCACGTCCAAAGTCTGCTGCGCGATTTGCTGCTGCTGGTCATTCAATTTGCCTGCGCTTCCCTCTTTGAGCGTTTCCACGCCCCACTTGATGCCTGCCAGGGGCGTACGCAGCTGATGCGCTGCCACGGTAATGAACTCCGATTTTGACCGGAGCAATTCCACTTCCCGAGACCGGTCGCGGATCACTTTCATAAACCCGATGACGTTTCTCGCGCCGTCGAATACCTGCGCTGTAGTCACTTCAATATAGAGTTCGCGCGGTTCTGAAAACGAAATGTCAACGACCTGCGGATACGTGCCCACGCTCTTCTTGACCACAGTGGGCGCGAGCGACGGAAAAATAATCTGCGTAAATATGCGGAACCGCTCTGACGACGCCCATTCCGGCGTCACGACTTTCCCTGTCACCTCTTCCTTGCGGATGCCGCACAGACTTTCGGCGATGCCGTTCATCGAAGAAATCGTGAATTTCTGATCGTACGTGATGATGCCTTCCGACAAGCTGTTGATAAGATCCGCGCTCTGATTTTTTTCCAGCTGCAGCGCGAAATTCGTCTGCGCCAGACGCCACGAATGGACGAGCAGCCATACAAGAAACGCGACGGAAAACAGGACGAACGCGAGGGCGACAGCAAACGGCAAGCGCAAAAACCATACGAAACTCTCCACGACGAGCAACGCTCCGAACACTTTGACCGGCGTCATCTCTTTCAATTTAAAATACGCGCTGAACCTATTCATAAACAATGTAATCTATTATCCCACAAAACAAGAAAAACTATAACAGCGTTTGTTGCGCCTGCTCGGTTGCGCGTTTGAGAATCGATTTGAACCCGTGTGCGGTTAAAAAATCCTGCGCTTCCTGCGTGATATGCGGCTTATGCGTAAAAACCGATTCGTCCAGCTCAAGCGCGAGATCGGTTTTGATGCGCGCCAGCTGTTTTGACAAAAACGCCTGTTCTTTGCCGGCAATCAACTTGTCCAGCACCGGTTTGGAAATGTCCGCAGCGCTGTTTTCGATTGCCGCGTAGAGATTCTCAATGCCGCCGAATGTACTGACCAGTTTTTTCGCCGTCACTGGACCAATGCCGCGTACACCGGGAAAATTGTCGGACGCATCGCCTGCCAAGGCCTTGTAATCGGGAATCTGCGAAGGCTCGACGCCGATTTTTTCCTGGACCGTGCGCCCGTCGTATATTTCGATAGACGTGATGCCGGTGCGCATCAAATATACCCGCGTGCGCGCATCGACAAGCTGCAGGGAATCGCGGTCGCCGGTCACGATGCGGATATCGGCATCCGCGCCTGATCGCTGTTCAAAATATTTCACGAGCGTGCCGAGCACATCGTCGCCCTCGAACCCCGCGAGCGCGAACACGGGAATATGCAATGCCCGAAGGAATTCTTTCGCAGGTTCGATCTGCGCCTTGAAATCATCCGCGGTTTCCGGCCGGTTCGCATGGTATTTGGCAAGCAGCTGTTCGCGAAACGTTTGCTCCGGGGAATCAAACGCCGCGCACATCGCGTCCGGCTGGTATTCTTTGAGCGCCTTCAAGATAACCGAACAAAAGCCGTAGAGAGCGCCGGTGGGGCTGCCTTGTTTGTCGGTGAATTTCGGCAAGGCATGATACACGCGATGGAGCAAGGCAAAGCTATCGAGAATGATAACTGTCATGGGATGCGAAATGTTATCGAACGCGTCGCGCGATCGACATGTTTGAAATCAATCCATATCGTATCACGCGGCAGCATACTCTGCACGCGATCAGCCCACTCAACGCACACAAGCGCGCGGGGATCCCGCAATGTTTCGCGCATGCCCAGATGCTCCAAGTCGTTTGCCTCGATACGCCATGAATCCACGTGTATCAGCACGCGCGCAGCGCTGCGTTTTTTCGGAATATCAAATGAACGCATCAATAAAAATGTCGGGCTTGTCATGAAGCGTTTGATTCCGAACGCCTCCGCAACTCCCTGCATAAACGTAGTCTTGCCTGCGCCTAGTTCGCCCCGCAAGGCAAGAACGCACGCGCGCTCCAAAGGCAGAAACCGCGCCAACGTGCGCGCAAACTGGCGCGCAACGCGCCTCGTGTCCTGGATTGATTTGGTCGTAAAACGAATTGCGCGCATGTATCAAAGTATAAAAGGTTCCTGTGTACAGCACAAGGAAAAAACAACATTTTCTGTGCGCCGGTTTTTTGCTCCTGGAATGCAAACGGGCGGTCCGTGTTATACTTGAATAATATCCGTATGTCTCCCCAACCGCTTTCGCGCCTTGACGAGCTGCGCCAGGAAGACGCAGCCCAGAAAAAAGCAGACCAGCTCAAGCTCGACTACATCGACCTCAAGACCGCGCCGCTCAACATCGAAGCGATTCGCATCATCCCGGAAATCCGCGCGCGAGCGATCAAGACCATGATTTTCGACAAGAAAGCGCACGAGTTCCATGTGGTAACCACCGATCCGGCGATCCCGGAAACTAAAGACCTGCTCAAAGAAATCGCGAAATTCGGCACGGTCAAGGTATTCATCGCTTCACCGATCGGCATCGAACGGTTTTTGGACAATTACCAGTTCGTGCCCAAAAAACGCCAGGAAATCGTCGGGAGCGTCACGGTATCCGATAAATACGTCCAGACCGCCAAGGACGCGTCCGACCCGACGCAGCTGCTCGAATCTTACTTCACTACCGATTTTGACACGAGCGAAATGATCATATGGATTTTCGCCTATGCGCTGGCATCGGATGCATCAGACCTGCACGTAGAACCCAAACAGGATAAAACCTTGCTGCGCTACCGCATCGACGGCGTGCTTTATGAAATCGCTACGCTGCCGCCCGATCTGTCGCGCAAAATCACGGATCGCATCAAGCTCACGAGCAGAATCAGTTTGAACATCAAAAATATCCCCCAGGACGGCAGATTTTCCATCAAGCGCGACGCGTACGATATGGAAGTGCGCGTGTCAACGATCCCCGGTCCGGAAGGAGAAAACGTCGTGATGCGCTTTTTGAATCCGAACACGATCGGACTCCAGCTCGCGGACCTGGGATTCCGCGACCAGGATCGCGAAATCGTGGAACGCGAAATCAAGAAACCGAACGGCTTGATTCTCGAAACCGGACCAACCGGATCGGGAAAAACCACGACGCTCTATGCATGCCTCAAGCATGTGGCATCTTCGGAAAACAAGGTCATCACCCTTGAGGACCCGATCGAATACCGCATTCCCGGCATTGAGCAGACGCAAACCGACGCCAAAAGCGGCTACACGTTCGCCGGAGGGCTGCGCGCGATTCTGCGCCAGGATCCGGATGTGATTCTCGTGGGAGAAATCCGCGACCAGGAAACCGCGGAAATCGCCATGCACGCATCCCTGACCGGCCACCTCGTATTTTCGACCCTGCATACCAACGACGCGTCCGGGACCATCCCCCGCCTGCTTGATTTCAAAATCAAGCCGGAAATTATCGCCTCCGCGCTCAATCTCATTGTTGCCCAGCGCCTGGTGCGCAAACTCTGTCAGCATTGCGCCGAAACCGTGTCAGTCGAACCGAAACTTTTGGCGCGCATGCGCGATATATTGAATCTTGACGCCGCGCAAACTCCGGAACTTCCCGAACTTTTGAAAACAACAACCATGAAGACCGCGAAGGGATGCGAGAGATGTTCCGGCAAAGGCTACAAAGGCCGCATCGGGGTATTCGAGCTCATCCGGGTGAACGAGCAGATGCAGGAACTCATCCACACCAACCCCGACGAGCTTAAAATCAAAGAGCTCGCGCGCGCAAACGGCACGGTGACTCTCCAGGCAGAAGGCGTGATGAAAATCCTTCTGGGCATGACCGACCTGCTTGAAGTGGAAAAAATGGTCGGGCCGATTCTGTAATGTAATTCCGAATTCCACATTCTGACTACCGCTGAACGACTAATGACAAACGCTGAAGAAAAACCTTTGGGGTGACCCCAAAGGTTTTTCGTTTATTTCTCTTACCCCAACTCGAATGTCGTCACGCCGTACCATTTTTCAAGCGGAAACTTCGGTTGCCCTTTAGAATACACCCTGCCGGTAGCAAACACTTTTTTCATACCATAGTCCGTTGCTACCTTTACTGCATCAGGATTGCATTCTGGCACATCGAAAAAGACTTCGCTCGTAGTGTCAACCTGCCCGACCAACGCATTGAATAGCACTTTTGCAATCGGTGCTGAATCTGCAAACAACGGTCCAATTTTGTAACCATTAAAACATTTGCGAATCATGCCATACCCTTTGAGAATTCCGTTCTCGACATAACCACATGCCTTACTTTCCGGTTGTGTAATCCATAGTTTTAAAAACTCGCGGCGCGCAACACCAAAACACATATCGTCATACACTCCTACGGTTTCGAATGGAATTGTAGAGAGTAAAATCACGTTTGGGGCTATTGTTTTTGTCCCGCTTCCTTTACCGCCATACCGTGCATTCATGTGCGCGAGTTTAAGACCGACGGTTGCATATTTTTCAAGGTTTTCTACCACGCCGTCACCGCCAACGTTACAATCTTTTACATATTCCATGGCTTTCTTAAAAATTTCCATACCATAGCCAGAACCGCGATATTCCTTCTTCACGATATAGAACCCACCAAACGCATACCCGCTTGTTCCGTATTTCACTGCCGAAATCGTCGCAATGGGCTCGCTGTCCAGGTACCCAATGAAGAATCCGTTCGGATCCTGCGCATAGAACGCGTCGGCATCGTACAATCCCGGGTTCCATCCCTCCTGGCGCGCCCACTCGATGGCGATATCTAATTCTTTGCGCGACATTATCCTGATTTCGTATTTTTTATCTACCATAGTATTTTCCTTGGAATAAATTTTTTATACCTTTATTATTGTATACCAAAAAACCCGACAAACTATGTCGAGCTTTCATACCTTCTCGCGCATCTCGAGGCAAACGTCCCGACAGAAATTCCGCCGGAGACAAGGAAACAAAATTACGGATGCTCCAGTCGAAACCAAAGCACCGATAACTTGACGCCTCCTAATCCCTCCTCTTAACCAAAGAGCAAGAGGAGGGATTGCCTCGATATGTGCAAGAACGTATACTATATATTATAGCATATTAACTGTGAAAGTCAATATGTCCTCCTGCGCGCCTGTTGAGTGTGCCCGAAATCTAATACTTTGTCAATCCACAGGTTTTCCCCAAACCTCTACTCTTGCCAGATAGATTAGTTTAGTTTGTATTTTAATTTTAAGAGGAAGTGCTATACTGTATCCATGCAAAAAAAGACCATTCCCCCGCATCAACCCGATGAAATCGTGCTTGACCACGCCCTGCGGCCGAAGACTTGGAACGAGTTCATCGGCCAAGAACAGGTCAAACGCGGGCTGCGCATCACGCTTGAGGCAGCGCGCAAGCAGGATCGCTCCTGCGATCACATCCTGTTTTCCGGGCCGTCCGGGGTCGGCAAAACCACGCTCGCGCATCTCATTGCGCATGAGCTCGGAGCGAAGATGACCGCGACATCAGGCCCGGCAATCCAGAAAACCGGCGACGCGGCGGCTTTGCTCTCGAACCTGGAGGAAGGCGAAGTCCTTTTCATCGACGAAGTGCACCGCCTCAACAAGCAAATCGAAGAAGTAATGTATCCTGCCATGGAATCGCGCGTGCTCCACCTCATGATCGGCAAAGGCGTATCGTCGCGTTCCTTGGAACTCAAACTCCCGAATTTCACGCTCATCGCGGCAACCACCAGGCCGAGCCTGCTCACCGCGCCATTCCGCAACCGGTTCGGATCCCTCTACCATCTTGATTTTTACACCGAAGAAGACATCGCGCAGATTCTGAAACGTTCAAGCGAACTCCTCGGCGTCCGCGTGAACGCCGCAGGGCTTGCAGCGCTTGCGCGCGCCTCGCGCGCGACGCCGCGCATTGCCAACCGCCTGCTCAAACGCGCATGGGACCTTGCCATCGTGCAAGACAGCACAGCCATCACCGGCGAGCTTGTCGCTGAATCGCTGGGCATCCTGGGCGTGGACGCAAACGGGCTGGAAACGCTTGACCGCAAATTTCTCGATGCGCTTGTGCGCAAATTCAACGGCGGGCCGGTTGGCATCCAATCACTCGCCGCAGCGCTCAACGAAGAACAAGAAACCCTCGAAAGCGTATGCGAACCGTATCTGATGCGCCTTGGCCTTTTGGAGCGCACGGCGCGCGGCAGAATCGCAACCAAAGCCGCATACGATTATACGCGCTAATATGAAACAACGATATTTACTCCCCATCCGCTGCCTGGATGCGCTTGCGTGCGCGTTCGTGCTCGCTTTTCTTGCCGCGCCCGGTGCAGTAAACGCTACAACGGACGGCCTGCGCATCAATGAACTCATGTACGCTCCGCCGCAGCAAACGAACGGAGAAAACCTCGACTGGATCGAACTCTATAATCAGGGAGCGAATCCGATTACCATTGTCGGCGGCGCAAGCTCGAGATCATGGACACTGACAGACCAATACGGAACGCACTATTTCGCATCAGAAGCATTCCGCGGATCAATGACGATCCCGGGCGCGGGATACGCGGTCATCGCAGATAATCCGGGCGCGTTTCTCGCATCGCATCCTTTTTTCCAGGGAACGCTTATCAACGCGCCGCTCTCGCTTTCCGATACGAAAGGAAATGTCATCATCAAGGACGGAACAGGGAGAATCGTCGCACAGGCAAACTGGAACCAAACCCAGGGAGGAGCGGGAAACGGCAAAACCCTTGAATTCTCATCCCGGGACAATGCGCTTCGCGAAGGATTGCGCGTCGGCGGCAGCCCAGGAGAACAAAACTCGGTGGAGGGCATTATACTTCCGCCGGTTACGCCCGTGGCGACTCCCTGGCAACAAACAAAGCCAACTCCCGTTCCCAGTCCGCAAGCATCAACAGCGCCCTCGCCCGACTTTCCTGTTATCAATGAGGTGTACGCAAACCCGAGCGTAGGCGCAGGACAATGGATTGAATTGAAAAATGAACGTAAAGTTCCGATTCAGCTGCAAGGATGGAGCATCCGCATCGCTTCGGGACAGCAAACAGTGGCGCTCAACGGCACCATGAGCCCTGGATCGCTCATGCTTCTTTCCGGCGACCAATGGGGATTTTCGCTCAATCCCCAGGCGGACACCATTCAAGTTATCGATTCTGCAAAACGCGCGGTATTCAAAGTGACATACGCGAGCCCGTTGCCGAAAGGATGGTCGGCGAACCGCATTACCGGCAAGTCGTGGGAAGTAAGCGATCGGCCGACGCCAGGCGAAGAAAATATCATCCACACGCCGCAAGAAACAATTCCGCAAACGCCGGATCCGATTACGGAAACCATTCCGACATTCCCGCTTGCCGCGGCGTATAATCCGGGTTCAGAAGCAACAAAAACAGCGCCAACGGACAGAGAGAGCGTAGCGATCATCATTTTTGCCGCAGCAGGCGCAGGCATCGCAGGCGCAATCGCTTTTCTCGTTGCAAAAAAACGATTTGTTCTCTAATGCCATGTCGGGGCACTCCAAGTGGGCAAAACTGAAGCATACGAAAGGCGCGAGCGATGCGAAAAAGTCAAAGATGTTTTCGCGCCTCGCGAACATGATTACGATTGCGACCAAGCAAGGCGGTTCCGGCGATCCCAAGCTCAACTTCTCGCTCCGCGACGCAATCAACAAAGCCAAAGCGGAAAATCTGCCGCAGGATAACATCGAACGCGCAATCAAACGGGGCCTGGGCGCAGGGGACGGACCGCTGCCGGAGCGCATTCTGTTTGAAGCGTATGGCCCGGCAGGCACTGCATTCCTCATCGCATGCGTCACTGACAATAAAAACCGCGCACTCAGCGAAATACGGAGCGTGCTAAATAAAACAGGCGGCAGGTTGGGAGAAATCGGGTCCGTGCAATGGCTGTTCAAGGAGCAGGGGAAAATCGCCATTCCGAACGCGACGTGGAGCGCGCATCCCGAGCTTGAACTGGCGCTCATTGAAGCAGGAGCGGAGAGTATCCAACAAGATAGGGAAGAAATGGTGATTGAAACAGCGAAGCAAAATCTCGAGGCTGCGCGACAAGCATGCGAACAAGCCGGCATCGATCCCCGCTCGGAATTCGAATACGTTGCCGGCGCTTCGATTGCAATTCATGATCAGGAAATAAAACAGCGCATCGAGGCGCTCATGGATGGGCTCTCTGACTTGGATGAAGTAGATGAGGTGTATACCAATGCAGATTTCTGAAAAAGAATTCACGGTGCTGGGCGTTGATCCGGGGTACAAGCGCATCGGCTACGGCATTATCGGATACGACAACGGACATTTCGTATTTCTTGACGCGGGGATGCTGCGCACGCCTTCGCGCAGCCATGAATCGCCGCTCGCAATCGCAACAGCCCTCGACAACCTTATCGTCACATGGCGCCCCAGCCTGTTTGCCGTCGAAAAAGTGTATTTCGGCCAGAACAAAACGAGCGTGCTGGCCGTAAGCGAAATCAAAGGAATGATTGTGTTGGGCGCGCACAAACACAACCTGCCGATCGTCGAACTGACGCCACTGGAAGTAAAGATGCTCGTGTGCGGCTACGGCAGAGCCGATAAAGCCGCAGTGCGCAAAATTATCACGGCGATGTTCCCTGCGGCGCGGCAGATTACATCGAAAGACGCGATTGACGGCGTCGCAATCGCGCTTGCCGGATATTACCGCGCTATACAGCAGCGACGCATTGAGGCAGCCGAAAACGCGCAGAGCGCGGCAAGGCATTGACAAATGAAAATCGCCTGCAATACTATGCAGTATTCGCGTCGAAATTATACAAACCAATCATGCACACCATGACACAAGGGACCGAACAGCGCTCTTTGGAGCGCATCGCGTTTCCCTTCATCCTGTTGGCCAAAGCGTCGGATGACGAGGATGAAACGGAAGAAACGCCCGAAGAAGAAAATGAAGAGACCGATGAAGAAGACGAAGGCGGTTCAGACGAATCGTTCGAATTTTCCGATACGACCAGTGAGGACAACACGTTCACGAATGAAAATGAGTGGGAAGGAAACGACGAGGCAAAAACAAACACGGAACTCGAAGGACTTCTGTAACGCGCGCAATCCGTACGCGCAGCGCACACACCCCGCTCATAAGCGGGGTGTGTGTTTACCCGATTTCCACGATTCCGTATTCGCGTTTCCCTTTCTGAATCACGTGGTACCTTCCGAATAAAACCGTATCCCGGGCGCCGCGCTGCCCAACAAGGCGGCGAGCCTCGCTTTTCGAATCAGCAAGCCCGAGATCGACAAGCGCCGCTTCAAGCGAAAACCGCTCCTGCGCGTTTTGTTTCTTATGCGGCAATGCGTGCGCGGCAAAAATAAGTTCGCTGCGTTTCAAATCATCGAGTCTGGCATCAAACAGTATTTGAGAGACCGTGCGCGCCAGATCCGCATGCTTTTCTCCATGCACGAATGCAGTCATCTCGTACGCAAGCTCTTTTTGCAGGCTGCGCCTGCCCCGATCACGATCCCATTCCGCCTCACAGGCTTCGATCGCGCGCTGTTCCTTGAAAGAAAAATACCGCATCAGAACCCGCGCCATCTCGTCTTCGCAGTTTACAAAAAACTGATAAAACTTGAACGGATGGGTTTTCTTCGGATCGAGCCACACCGATTCGCCAGACTCGGTTTTGCCGAATTTTTTGCCGGTCGCCGGATTCACGATGAGCGGCCAGGATAGCGCAAACGCCTGTTTGCCGAGCTTTTTGCGGATCAGATCAACTCCCTGCACCATATTGCCCCATTGATCAGATCCGGCAATCTGAATGGTACAGCCATACTGTTCGAACAAAACTAAAAAATCATACGCCTGCAGAAGCTGGTACGAAAATTCCGCGAATGATATGCCCTGCTCGCGCTCGATGCGGCTTTTCACCGCATCTTTTTCGAGCATGGTGTTGATCGGGAAAAATTTTCCCACTTCGCGCTGGAAATCAATGAACTTAATTTTCGTGAGCCACGCGGCGTTGTCGACAATGCGCACGCGGTTCTCGCGCGCAGGAAGCAGGGCGCGCAGCTGACGCGATAATAAAACCCGGTATTTCCGGATTGTCGCAACCGGAAGCATCGGCCGCTCGCTGTCTTTGCCGGATGGATCGCCGATCATTGTCGTGCCGCCTGCAGGCATCGGAATCACGTTCATGCCGAAATCCAATGCCCTGCGCAGCGTCACGATGCCCAAAAGATGCCCGATGTGAAGCGAATCTCCGGTCAAATCGAATCCCCAATACAGCGTTGCGCCTGCTTTGAGCGCTTCTTGCGCGCCTTCGGTTGTCTGATAGAGCAGGCCGCGCCATTTCAATTCGTCGAAAAAAGAGTGATGAATCATGGAATATCTTCTTCAGTATAGCGCATCTTCTGCAAACATTCAGATTCGCCTATGCAACCCGATCAGGCGCGCCAAAACGCGGATTGCCTGCTCCATATATCCAGGAACGATGCAATGGATATCGTCGAGCGCGCTGTGATACACCGGCATAAGCTTATCGATACTGCCGTAAAGCGCAACGGTTTTATGCGCATATCTGCGTATATTCTTGATCGGAAAAGCGTCTTCGAGAAGATCGGGGTCGGAAGAAACGCGCGGACGATCGTTGCCGACGCAATCGACTACGATAATCTTCGTTGCTTTCTCGAGCAACCGCGCGTTCTTTTTTTCAAAAACCCGGAATCCGTATCCCCAATAAATCGGCTTATCAAACGACAGTTCCTCGCACGCGGAAAACACGAAGAGAGTGCGCGCCAACGCGCCGGGGGCGCGCGTGATCACGGCCATCATTGCTGCAACACCTGACGCATTGTCCACCGCGCCGGTTTCGATGCAATCATAATGCGCAAAACAAACTGTCTGCGGATTAAGCGCATTCCCGACGAGGATATTCGGAATCCTGTGGCGAATGCTGCGCACGGACATGCGCGCAACGACACTGCGGCCGCCAAGGATCGCGCCGACGTCTTGCGCGCGCACGGAAACCGCGGGCGCAAAATAATGCGATGGCGACGATAAAGCGCGGCAGCGCGGATTGAAATTGATGTTCGGCCGCGAAAGAAATGCCTGCGAACCGGTCAACGAGCTGATAAGCGAATCGGTGCCACGGATCACGCCTGATATGAATCCGCTCGGCCGCGACGGGATTTTTTTTCTGTCGACACAAACGCTGCTTGCGCTCCAGGACGGAAAATCAATGGTAAAAACCTGTTCCCGATACGGAATTTTGAATGAATCGAGTGTGCGTTCGATCAAGCGTGCCGCTCTGACTTCATTGCGAAGCTGGCGCGGCGACAGCCGGACAAGTTCTTGTACGAAGGAAAGAATGTCAAATGGTTTCATGGTATTTCTCCTGATAAGGAATATGAACGCGCGCAGTAAGAGCGAGATGATGGAAGTTGGCGAGCCTTGCCAACTTCCATTCTTTTATTGCTGTCTCTCGTGGAGCCGGAATACTGCTTCGGTCTCCGGGAGGTACTGGTTCGGAGAGAGCGGCCTCACGAACAGCGGGGGTTCGAAATCGCGGCAGACGCTCTCGTAAGCCGGCGCGAAAATGTCGCCCAGGAATTGTTTCCACTCGTGGCCATCTCCACGGCCTGATCGCGTATTCTGCCCATAGTTCTCGACCAGAATCGCGCGGGTAACGAAGAGCGCGAGAAAGGCAAAATAATATCTGCGCGCCCCGCCCCAATTCTGAAGCCATCCGGACCAGTCTTTGGTGCTTGCTGTAATACCTGCCACGCGTCGCGCTTCCTGGTGCACGGCGCGCAGCGATGCATCGGCATACGTCTTAATCCTACTTATCGGATTTCCGTACCATGCATTCGGGTCTGCGATTTCGATCCGTTTGTCCTGAAGATGCGGTTTCAGCAGCATGAGCTTATCTCCGTTCTCCCTGACGAACTTATCGTCAGGATATGTCGGAAAAAGCGCCGGGATGCCGGTATATTGACTCATAAACAACACATCCTGGACCCTGGTCGTCGCAGGAAGGAGCGCCTGGGCATATACGACACAAACATCTTCCAGTCCGGGCGGAAGCTGAACCACATACCGGTTGACCGCCTCAACAAGTCGATGATTCATCTGCCTGCGCTCGAGCGCCCGGACCGCGTCATCAAGCTCGAAATACACGATTTCCATTCCTGCCTCCTTGGCACTTGAAATGACTGTATGCGCGGAATCGTTCCGCGCGCCGCCGGAATATTTCCGGAATTTCGTGCTACGCTTGAGAAGAACAGGGACGGGCGGCGTACAGCAATTTGCCTGTCTCTGTTCTTTATATTGCGTCTTCCTCCTTCCCGGTGGCTCGTGCCGGGACAGGTCGCGTTCTGCGGCCTGAAACCTGATTACTGTCCTTTGGTTGAAAAACAATAACCAGGTTCCAAGCAGCAAAAATGGAAACAAAAATCAGCCCTTGGTCGGGCTGGTTTTCCAAAATACTGCGAGATTGATCTAGATATGGAAACCAGCCTCTTGTGCGACAAAGAGGTTCCAGCGGCAAATAAAATACATCTGGTGCGCTGAAAAAGTTTCCATAGTCTGGATATAAATGAGTATAGCAAACATTGCTTTCGTGTCAATCCCGCGTCTCGGCTTGGAACGGCTTAAACGGATTATTACGGATAAACGCTAAGCGATCCGAACCATTCGCGCCTGTTTGTATCCACAAGACAGCGCAAACGCGCTACAATAGCGAATCTATGCGACATCCTCAAACACTGTTCCGGCGTTTTCTGAAAAAAATACAAGCGCTCCCGCTGCGTAAGTACGGAGGTCTTGCAATCGTAATCAGTGCGGTTTTTGCGCTCGGGGGGGCACTCTGGGCGATCTCGCTCATCGCCTCTCTTCCGAGCCCCGACACCATCACGTCGCGCGTGCCCAACCAATCAACGAAAATCTGGGACCGTACCGGAACCGTGCTCTTGTACGAAGTGAGCGGCGAAGAACGCAGAACTGTGGTTCCGTTTGAACAAATCCCTGATGTAGTCCGGAAAGCCACGCTTGCGGCGGAAGACGCGGAATTTTACCAGCATCCTGCTTACGACCTCAAAGCGATGTTCCGCGGACTCGTATGGAATCCGATCTTCCGCGGCACAAAAATCCAAGGAGGATCGACCATTACCCAGCAACTTGCCAAAAACGCGTTTCTGACGGACAAGCGCACGGTCAGCCGCAAAATCAAAGAAATCGCGCTTGCCATCAAGCTCGAGGAAATCATGTCCAAGGACGAAATTCTTGCGATGTACCTGAACCAGATCCCATACGGATCCAACACCTACGGCATCGAGGCTGCGAGCAGAACGTTCTTCGAGAAATCGGCGCAGGACCTTGATCTTGCGCAGGCAGCCCTGCTCGCTGCGCTTCCGAATGCGCCGTCGCGCCTGTCCCCCTACGGCGCGCGCACGGACGAAATGAAACAACGACAAGAATATATCCTGGACCGCATGGCAGAACTCGGATGGATTACCACGCAACAGGCGCAGAATGCAAAGCAAGAAAAACTGCAATTCGCAAAAGCGCAGTACGGCATCAAAGCGCCGCATTTCGTATTCTATGTGCGCTCCCTGATCGACGCGATGTACGACGAATCATATATACAAACAAACGGACTCAATATCATCACCACGCTCGATTGGAATCTCGAACAGATTGCGGAAAAAGCAGTTGCGGACGGAGCTGCGCGCAACGACAAAAACTGGCGCGCGGACAATGCAGCGCTTGTTGCCCAAAATCCGAAAACAGGAGAAATCCTCGCTATGGCAGGATCGCGCGACTATTTCGATACTGCACGCAACGGCAACGTGAATGTTGCGCTCCAAACCCGCCAGCCAGGATCATCGTTCAAGCCATTCGTATATCTGAAAGCGTTCTCGCTCGGCTATACTCCCGATACGATTCTTTTTGATGCGCCGACCGAATTCAACGCGCGCTGCAACGCAGACGGAACGCCTGGGCCGGGCATGAAACAGGAAGAATGCTACAGTCCGGGGAATTATGACCTGAAGTTCCGCGGCCCAGTGTCGCTCCGAAGCGCCTTGGCGCAATCCTTGAACGTGCCCTCGGTTAAACTCCTATACCTGGTCGGCATCGATAAAGCGATCGCGACAGCACGCAGCCTTGGTATCACAACTCTAGACAAAGATCCGCAATTCTATGGCTTGCCGCTCACGTTGGGCGGCGGCGGCGTGCGGCTTCTCGATATGGTCGGCGCATACAGCGCATTCAGCCAAGAAGGCACATTCCGCCCTCAAGTTGCAATCCTGAAAATAAGCGACGCAAGCGGAAAAACCGTATACGAACCCCGCCCCGAATCCCAGCAGATATTTGATCCGCAATATGTACGAATCCTCAACAGCGTGCTCTCGGATGACACAAGCAGATACCCTACGTTCCAACCGAACGGCCCGCTTACGATCCCAGGATATCAAGTCGCGGCGAAAACCGGCACGAGCCAAGACTACCGCGACGCGTGGACCTTCGGCTATACGCCGACGCTCGTTGCGGGTGTCTGGGTCGGCAACAACAACTATTCGCCCATGCAACGCGGCGGAGCAGGTGGATTCGCCGCAGCGCCGATCTGGAACGATTTTATGAAACAAGCGCTGCCGAAATTCCCGAATGAACAATTTACTCCTGCGCAATACGCCAACGCGCAAAAACCCATGCTCAATGGCACGCTCATAGGCCAAACGCCGCAAGGCCCTGCAATTCATGACATCTTGTACTGGGTGAACAAAGCAGATCCACTCGGGCAGCAACCCCAAGATCCTGCGCAGGATCCGCAATACCATCACTGGGAATACGGAGCGCAGGGATGGCTTTTACAAAACAGCGGCGCTATTAATTCTTCGCTCCTCGGCACACCGGCTGCGCCACCTGCAAGCATCAAGTTTCTGGAACCGATTGAAAACAGCGTGATTCAACGCGGATCATCCGTCAAAGTAAGCATTGCGGTGCAGCAAGGAAACACAACCAGAGTGGAGCTGTATTTCAACAACCAGCTGATTGTCACATTTCCCGCTTCGCCGGATAATCAGTATTCGGTATATTTCGCGCCGCAGACAGTTCAGCAAACCAATACGATTCTCGTGCGCGCATTCGACGCGAATAATAATGTTGTACAAGCAAGCATCTCTATCCAAGGGCAACTATAATATCTGATTCCTATAATCTGCCTGCACTGGGAACCAATTCAAAGTGCTTACTCATTTCTTGAACAGTTTCGTACGCGGCAGTTCCTTGTCTTTCATCATTCTCGCTGATAAAGCGCACGACTTTTTGGTTAATGACAAACCCCTGCAATGTTACTGGATCATGCTCTCCTCCGATTATTTCTGGAGAATTAGTTCCCAAGTACACAATTTTCACCATGAAGACTCCTTCTGTTCCGTTTATGCCCCATCCTTTCAATGTGAAAAAGCTTGATTCCCACTCTTTATCATTATTTTCTTGGTTCTGAAATGTCGAGTCGATACTGACCATATTCATACATAGAAAGATTTATACCCGCAACGGCATCAGGATGTACAGATACGATGCATCGCCGTGCGCACGCGCAAGAATCGGCTTGTCCTGTCCGCCGAATCCGATATCAACTGTCTCTTTTGCAGCCAAAGATAGCATGCCGTCAATCAAATACCGGTAATTGAACACCGCGCTGATCTCTTCGCCGTTCATATTTTCAGCAGGAACCGAGGCTTGCGTTTCTCCCACGGATGCGTCTGCGGCGCTTATCGCGATTTCTTTTGTTTTCGGCAGCACGTGCAGCTTCACGTCATTCAAACGAGAACTGAATACGCCGCTTACTTTCACTGCTTCCAAAAATCGCTGCGCGGGTACGCTGATTTCAGTTGAAAATATTTTCGGAATGACTGCCTTATACGCAGGAAATTCTCCTTCTAAAAGGCGTGAAACCATGCGCGTCTCCTTCCACTGGAATCCGATTTGATTCTCATCGACCGCGATCTGAATCGGTTCGAGTTTTTCCTTTGCGATGCGGACGATTTCCTGGGCGGTACGCAGCGGAATCAGGCATGAAACTTCGTTTTTTGTTTTTGTGCGGATTTCCTGGAGCGGAACGGTTTTCTCCGCAAGCCGGAACGTATCGGTTGCGGCAAGCACTAGTCCCTGCGACGGATCGAATGAAAACCATACGCTGGAAAGTTCCGGACGCAGGTCGGAGGTGCTGGCAGCGCACACCACCTGCTCGAGCGCGTGGCCGAAAAACGCGCTCTCGATTTCGAATGTATGCGTTTCGGCGACTGCTGGAATAATCGGAAAATCATCAGCCCCTTGGCTCTGAAGCTGGACATGATAGGAATCGGTCTGAATGCTCAACATCTTCCCCTGTACTGCGCACGTGACTTTCGCGTCGTTCACTTGATTCAAAAACGAAAGCAGCGGTTTTGCCGGAAGCACCAGCGCGCCTTCGGATTCTATCTTTGCCGGAAACGAAGCGGTAATGCCGATTTCAAGATTCGTCGCTTGCACGGTAACCTGATTTTTCTTTGCAGAAACGAGGAATGATCCGAGAATCGGAAGGTGGGAACTTTTTCCGAGTCCGCGTTCCGCGAATGAAAACGCCTTTTTTATATTTTCCACAAGCGCAATAAAATTCATAGAAGAGTAATAAATAAGTTATATAAATTTATCGTTGTTATTATAGCGTACTGAAATGGGGATAACGGATGATTTTATGAAGCCAGAATGCGGTTTATTGTTTTTTTGCGTTGTGCGCATAGGGAGTATTCCGTGTGGATAGGCAGGGGATTTGGATAGCGCACAGGGGGACTGGGAAAATGATGTGCCGCGTTTATACCATCATATGCAGGCGTTATGCACTGGATGTCCACGATCATGCAGCGTAGTAAATTTTTTCTTTGATTGCGTTGATTTCCTGGGAGAGCTGCATATCGTATTCGAGCTGCTCCCCGATTTTTTCGCACGCATGGATGACGGTGGTATGGTCCCTGCCGCCGAGTTTTCCGCCGATCGCAGGGTATGAAAGTTTCAAGACTTCGCGCAACAGATACATCAGGACCTGGCGCGGCTTGACCAGTTCTTTCGCGCGTGACTGCTTCATGATGCCGTCCTCGCTGATATCGTAAAATTCAACGATTGTTTTCAGAATGGTTTTTGCCGTAACTGTTTTTGCATTGGGATGCGTGAGTTCCGAAAGGATTGTTTCGACTTCTTTGGGCGAGGGATCCCTGCCTTTGATGGCGGCATATGTCAGAATGCGGTTGAGCGCGCCTTCCAGCTCGCGGATATTTTTTTGCACCGCAAACGCAATGACTTCCAGGGTTTTTTCGTCCAGGGAAGCCTGTTTTTGCAGGAGTTTTGCCTTTAAAATGGCGATGCGGGTCGCGAGATCGGGCATTGAGATGTCGGCGATCATGCCGCCTTCGAAGCGCGAGCGCAGCCGATCTTCGATGGAAGGAATGGCTTTGGGCGGCCGGTCGGATGAGAAAACAATTTGTTTGTTTTTCGTGTGCAGGTCATTGAATGTATGGAATAATTCTTCTTGCAACTTATCTTTTGCCGCGAAGAATTGCACGTCGTCGATGAGGAGCACGTCGATTGCGCGGAACGTGCGCTTGAACTCGTTCATTTTCTGTTTCCGGATCGCTTCCACGAGGTCTTCACTGAACTGTTCGGACGTCACGTATTTGATCCGCTTTTTTTGTCCGAACCGCGCCTTGATGTCATTTCCGATCGCGTGCATGAGGTGTGTTTTACCAAGCCCCACGCCGCCGTAAATGAAAAGCGGATTATACTTGATGCCCGGGTTTTCCGAAATGGCACGCGCTGCGGCGTGCGCAAGTTCATTGTGTGATCCGACGATGAATGAATCGAAGGTGTAGCGCGCATTGAGATTCGTGTCGCGGTCCACCGTGATGCCACCTAGATCGAGTGGTGCGATATCCGGTTCCACGATAACGGCAGGTTTGTGCGCTATCCGGTGCTCCTGTTTTCTCGCCGCTGGATGGATGATATATTCAACCGATTTCACGTCTTCGTCGATATCTCGGAGCGCTTTCAGGATGATTTTATGATAGCGTTTTTCCAGCCATTCTTTCGTGAATCCGTTGTGGCATGCGATCACGACAGTACCATTTTCTTTTTTTACCGGAAAAGAATTTTTGAACCACGTGACGAAATTCGCGCGCGTGATGCTCAATTCGATTTCGTTGAGCGCTGCTTGCCAAGTGTCGTGGATATCCATAGCGGAAGAAAGATTACTGTGTATTCGCGTTACCGTATTGTACGTGCGCCAGAAACAAACTCAATGTATGCGGACGCGCCCTTGTGTACTCGGTGTGTATAACGTGTGTATAACTGCGCGTACGGTAGGCATGCGATTGACCTGGTCCGGCATATCGTGATACAGTATCGGATACAAGCTAATTTTCTGTTTTATCCACAGAAATGTCAATAACGTATCAGCCGAACAAGCGGAAAAGAAGCAAGACGCACGGATTTTTGGTCCGTTCCCGCACGAAATCAGGCAGGAATCTCCTGAAGCGCAGGATGCACAAAGGCAGGAAGCGGCTTGCTCCGTAGCTTTATGGCATCCAGAGTTTTGAGTCGCGCGCAATTTTCCCGCATCCTGCGCACAGGATCCCGTACAACCGCGGGACCGGTGCGCGCGTATTGGCTTCACATTTCCGGCGTTGCCAACGCGTTCGGGCTTACGATCAAAAACGGGACGTTGGGCCGCGCAGTCGATCGTAATCGGTGGAAACGGATTATGCGCGAAATCGTGCGGAGCACGGGATTTCTCAAGGGAAATGGGTGCGCGATTGTGTTTGTGCTCTTCGCGAAACCGGATCGCGCATTGACGCGCGCAGCCTGGGATCCGCTTGTATCGGGTATTTTGGATACGGCAGGAGCATGCTGATATGTTTCAAACGTTTTTCGTACAACCTCTTTTCAACGCGCTTATCCTGGTGTACCAGAATCTTCCGGTGCACGATTTCGGGATCGCGGTGATTATCCTCGTCGTGGGCATCCGGATTCTTCTCTGGCCGCTGTTCGAGCGCGCAGTGCGTTCTCAAGTACTCGTGACGAAAATCCAGCCAGCGGTGCAGAAAATTCAGAAAGAGCATAAAGACGATCCAGTGCGCCAGAGCCAGGAATTGATGGCGCTGTACCGCGAAAGCGGATTTAATCCGTTCATGAGCTTTTTCGTGGTACTCATTCAACTCCCGATTTTGCTCGCGCTCTATCGCGTATTTTTGAATGGCATCCAAGGGAACGGCGTTGATTTGCTCTATCCGTGGGTGAATCGAGCATACCCGTTTTCAACACTTTTTCTTTCGTGGATCGACCTTTCCAAGCCGTTTTTGGGGCTCACGCTTCTCGCGTGCGCAGTGCAGTTCGGACAATCATGGCAAATGGTGCGCAAGCAGGCAGGATCCGGACCGCAGGCAGCCGCGTCTCAGGCAATGGCATGGATTTCTCCCCTGCTTACTTTTATCCTGCTGTTTCAGCTTCCTTCGGTCGTTGGTCTGTATTGGACTGCGACAACCGTGATTTCGATCGTGCAGCAGTACGCGGTTCAGCGCAAGTTTTCCTTGGAAGAGAAAAAATAAACCCAACTCGATTTCTATGGATCAAGAAATTTTACAATCGCTTGCGGAATTTGCCCGATCATTGCTGCGCATCGGCATGTTCGGCGATCCGGAACGCGTTGACGTAACCAAGGATGGCGAGAAAGCAATGCGGGTTGACGTGGCATTGCATGATGCCCGCCTGGTCATCGGTCCGAACGGGGATCATTTGCGCGCCTGGGGCGAAGTGTTTGAGCGGTTTGCGTCGAAGCGCGCCGGCTTGCATATTGCCGTGACGATGGACGCGAATAATTATCGGTGGCAGAACGAAGAGCGTTTGCGCGAAATCGCGCGCCATGCGGCCAAGGAAGCGATGTTTACGCGCTCTTCGGTGAAATTGCAGCCTATGAATGCGTATGAGCGCAGGATCGTGCATGCGGAACTTGCGCTGCGCCCTGATGTGCATACGGAAAGCGACGGCGAAGATCCGAACCGCTGCGTAGTCGTCAAGCCGCTCGTTTAGCGGCATTTTGAAAACAGCGCAGGCGCGAAAGCGCCTGCGCTGTTTTCCTGCCCCGTAATTATTTGATGCGCATTTTGTAGAGCGCACGGTCAGCGCGGTTGATGAACGTGAGGAATGTTTCGTCGGGGCTTACGGACAGCGAGAGCGCATCGTAGGGCGTCTGCTCTGCATAGGTTGTGAACTCTCCCGTTTTGACATTGAGCTTTGCAAACGAATCCTTTGTCGATATGATGCCGCGCCAATAATCAAATGGCAACATGGCGGTGCCGGTGTTCCATTGCTTGGGAAACGCGCAGTAGATTGATTGGCTGTCCTGCGTCCATGCGCATTTGTGCGTCAGCGTGGAAAATGGCGCTTGCGTCATCTGCGTTCCTTTGAGAATATACGTTGAGATGGCATTGCCGTTCTGCGCGCTGAACTGCATGAGGAGCATGGTACCGTCTGGCGACGGAATAGCTTCGAATCCGTATACCGGCGATTCGCCAGTCGGCAGCTGTATGACCGTAAGCTGTTTTGTCTTGAACGAATACGAAAAAAGCGCGGGGATAGGCAGAAGCGGCGTTGGTTTTTCGTAGAACAGAAGCGTGTCCTGGATTGGCCACAACACGCGGACGTTTTCCCCAAGGCCCGGCGCAATGATGGTTTTCTCGCCCGTACCATCAGATTTTACAGTTGCGATGAATGCTTGTCCTGCCGCGGGATTCCAGGAATAAAATGCGATGAGTTTCCCGTCCGGGCTCCAGATTGGGTCGCGCATGAAATCAGGAAGATCGAATTGTAAATTCTGTTCAAGGTCAAGACTGTAGAACGTGCGAGTATCGTATTCGGACGAATTGAGTATGATTTTTTTGCGATCCGGAGACCAACGCGCGTCCGTGATACCTTCGAATACGGTTTGTGAAAGTTTGGTTTCTTGGTTTGCGTTGAGCGCCAAAGACATGACGTTCGCGGTTTGGTCGGTAAGGTCGAAATACATTACATTCTGGATTCCTGCCTGCGGGTCGGCAACGCGGTGGTCAGTCAGCTTCACGAATTGCGCCTGAGGATTCTGCGCTTGACTTTGCTGCGGCGTGGGAACAAGAGAAGCGACGGGCGTGCGCGCAGGAGGTGCTGGCTGCGCACCCGGTTTTTTCGTGAAAAAGAAGAATATGATCCATCCTGCCACGATGATGAACCCGAGTACGCTGACAACGAGAGTAAGTTGGCGCCTGTTCATAATGTCAGTATAGCAATATTCTTATTTGTTTGGGTCTTGTTGCGCTTCTTTATCCCATGGGCACGCGGCATTGCAGCACCATTTGCTCTGCGACGTGGGATAAAGGTCTTTGCTGCATGCCTGTTGGTATGTATCGTCGAAAATATAGCCAAAGTCGGCAGAAGGGCAGACGTTACCTTCGCCGTTTGGAAATGTAAGTTGTCCTGCTCCGGTCGGGCAATTGCCTGCGCATTCGGCAAAATGAAGGTGGGAAAGGTCAGGAGCGAATTCTTTTCCTCCGCCAAGCCCGGTATTGCCAGACATACCAAGCACTTGTCCTGATTCCACCTCTTGCCCTGTTTTTACGTAGTTGATGCACATGTGCGCATAGTAATATACTTTTTGGTCTTTTCCTGCAAGAAGAATCGCGTTTCCGCCTTCAGGATCTGCGTATGAAGAAATGATTGTCCCTTTCACGAATGCAAGCACGGGCGCGGTAAGGCCGGGCGCAATCGGGTTTGCCGGCGTGCCGGTGTAATCCTGGCTCGTAGTGAAAATGTCGTTTGCAACCGGTGTAGGGCCCCAGTGTCTGCATTCTGTTGCATCACCTTCAATTGGCATCGTGTATACGTATTTCTTTTTTGTGCATCGGTAAATAGATGGAAATCCGCAGGAGTTATTGAGCACATTATCTATCTTGATGATTGATTTGCTGTTGTTCTGTTTCAGAAACCGCGGCTCTGGAGGTGTCGGATATGCTGCAGCAACTGTTGCGCAGAATTGCTTGAACGAAGAATTGGCGTCTTGCGCCTGCCCTTCTCTGCCTGTCGCGATGACTCCTGTTTGCGGCGCCTGCTCTTTGTTCCACGTATCCGAGAGCACGTCTCCCAAAGGAATATTCTCCAGAAGTTTGGTCAGGGATCCGCCGATGGAGTTGGAACCGAATCCCAGGGTGGCAGCAACCGTGGTTTTGCCCGCGGTCCTGAACGCTCCGCTTTGGTCTCCGGTTGTCTGGGTTCCCGCGGGAAGATTGTCAGACGTGCCTCCGACCGTATCCGGCTGCACGTCTCCCAGGCTTTGTGGAAATTCAACCTGCGGACTCACGATCTGCGGGTTGATGGTTGAGAGCAGAAGCCAGGATCCGAGCAGCACGAGCAAGCCGAATCCCACCTCTTTCATAGTGTTTTGCGCCTGTCCCACGCCGAACACATTCCCCGCCTTGCTGTCCATGCCCCACTGCATGCCTGCCCAGATCAGGCGCACGAACGCGAATACGCCTCCGAGCGCAAGCCCCCAGGAATAGATATAGTTCACCAGGCTTTCGATGGTGGTGTCAGGCGTTCCTCCACCGGGAGCAGGAGGAAACGGAACTTCCCACTGGTAGGTGGCGGCTGCGCGTGCAACCGGCACAAGCGCGGAGAGCAAAAAATGAAATGCGTCGTGCATACGGTTATTGCGCCTGGACCGTGAACCGCGCGGTTGTGAATTGGAGTTTTTGCAGCATATTGGTCAGAGACACGGAAAATTGCGTTTGTGCTTTGGTGTTCGGAAGCGTGATTTTGAGCGAGTACGGATCGTTTCTGACGCTGGTTATCGGAATTCCTGCCCGTGACCAGGCGAATCCGATCTGTTTTTGCTCAGGAACGGAGAAAAAGTACGGCTTTGCCAGGATTTCAATTGTGGATCCGCGCAATCCGGAGAATGATTGGCTCGCGATCGGAACAATGATTTGGTTTTGAATCGGATAGAGCAAAATCTGGGGTTGCTGGATTACCGGGATGCGGGTTTGCTGCTGTACGATGAGGTCGCCGTTTTCCGCATCAAAAAGCTGAACGCGCACGTCTAAGGCGTCGGTTCGGATATAGGGATCGATTTGGTATTGGATTGATGACACCCCCTGCCCTTGATCGTAGCGGGATTGGTTGACGTACCAGACAAAATAAAACAACTGCGGATCTTGCGGTTCATAAAGCGAAGACAGGGCATTTTTGCCGGATCGCGCAACCGTCTGGAATGGCGTTGCAAAAAACGTGAGTGCAGCGCCTTTGATGGGCAGGGTACGCGCCCAGTCCTGATATTCCAGCGGCGTATAGGTATTCGATGTCCAGGAAACCAAAAGCGCGATATCTGATGCAGCGCTGGCTGGCAGCGCGCCTGAGCGCATTCCGGAAAACATAAAACCGACGGCAAGCGTCGTAAGCGCGAGCATGCGGAGAAATTTATTCATACCGTTATTGTACATGAATTTTGGCAGCCAAAGCTATTTTTTTATCGCGGCAGCAACTTTCCTTCCGGCCTCGAGTGCGGTTTCGGCGCGCGCTTTCAATTCTTGAATCTGCTGCGATGCTTCCCCGATTGCTCGGTATCGCTCCTGGAATTCCGGCGTGGAGATGGAATATGCAAGAATGACGGCAAGAGTCGTGACCGGCAGCAAGTCGATGCCGGGGAGCAATTCCACAATGAACGTGATCAGGGAGATTGCCAACCCTACGGTTCCGTTCGCATCCTTGCCGGCAAAATACATAAAGAAAGCCAGGACTGCGCCGAGCGTGAGCTTGAGGGCGAGTACGATGAAAAACCCGACGCCGGTTAACTCGATGAGGTCGATGACGTCCAGGAGAATCGCGGTGGGGAGCATCAAAAAGAACGTTGCAAAAAAATCCATCGGCTCGACCTGAGCGGTTGCCTGCGCGATTTCTTCAAGCGATTCAAAGCGCGTCGTTGCGCGGGCCTGTTGCTGCCTCGTATAGCCGCCGCGCGCGCCAAGCTCGCGAAGTTCTTTCGCCTTTTGGCTCGCCGTTTCGGAAAAACGGTTGAGCTTTGATCCCGAGGTGAATGCCGCTTCGAGTGCCATAAATTATGCGTGCTGTTCTTTTGCCTGCTGGATTTTCAAAAGCTGCGACGGGTCGGTAGTGATGATTTGGTCTTCGGTGTAGGACGGTACGATTTTCATAATCAGGTGTTTGTGTCCTGCGAACAGCAATCCTTCACCCACGGACAAGTTGATGAGCACTTCTTTTTCCGCAGGAGTGAGGCCGAATGCCTGCACGAGCGATTCGATGGCCGAGGGCGATTGTTTCATCAAGAACTGCATGGACGAGTTCGTGATGATGGGTTTGCCGTACGGCGAACGGAGGAAATCGTCGATGTCCTGCGTGATCGTGCTCACGCCCAGATAGTATTTGCGCGCGCGCTTCGCGACCGAGAGCAGGAAGTTCGCGCCGTCGTTGTTTTTCATGAGCCACCACGCTTCATCCACAATGAGGATACGGCGCTTCAATTCCTTGCGGATGAGGTTCCAGATGTGGTTCAGGATGATATACATCGCGACTGGTCGCAATTCCTCGTCGAGGTCGCGGATGGAAAATACGGTGAGGCGATTCTGCACGTTGACCGTGGTCGCCTGATTGATGAATCCCGCAAACGTGCCTTTCGTGTATTTGTAGAGCTTTTCCGCGATGGATTTGCCGCCCTCCATGGTGAGAAGCACGGTTTCCAGGTCTTCCATCAAAGGCGGTTCTTTGCCCAGAAACGGCGTGTCCGGCGTGATGTCGCGCGACGCGTAGGTTTCCTTGATCGCCTGGTCAAGCACCGCTTCTTCTTCCGGCGTCAGGACGCCGATCATGACTTTGATGAGCCCGATGATGTCCAGGATGTGCTGGCGGAACGCGCTGACCGGATTTTCGTCTTCGCCGATGGTGGTGATGTCAAACGGGTTGAGGTGGTCTGGGGAATCGATGGCGATGCGGAAAAAGCTCCCCTGGAACGCGTCGGCGAGATGTTTGTATTCGTTTTCCGGGTCGATGATGATGACGTCGGTTTTATACATGAGCGACCTGATGATTTCAAGTTTCGTGGTGTATGATTTTCCTGCGCCGGATTTTGCGAAGATCACCCCGTTGGCGTTTTCAAGCGAGAAACGGTCGAAAATGACCGGACTGTTGTTCTGTAGGTTCACCCCGTAAAAAATGCCTTTGCCGGTCATAAGATCCGAAGAAATGAACGGGAAAAACGTGGACGCGGGTCCGGTGTTGATTGGCGTGCGCGTATCGAGGCCGTCCCGCCCGATCGGCATGTGGGATTCGTACGCTTCGAATTGCTGGAATACCGCTTGTTTGGTTTCGATCATTTTCTGCCCGAGAATGCCTGTGATTTGGCCTTCAAGTTTGTCGAGCGTCGCTTCGTCGGGCGCGACAATGGTGATGTAGCAGTTCACGTAGAACATTTTGTCTTCGCCGCGCGTCAGCGAATCGCGCAGGGTTTCGATGTCCTGGAGCGCGGTTTCCAGAAGCGGGTTGCGGATCAGCCCTTTTTCCTGCTCGGCCATCACTTGCGCTTCGAGCTGCGTTGCTTTTTTGCGCAGATTCTGGAGCACCTTTTGCGTATCCATGGGATGGAAGAACATGGATACATTGACCGATTCGTTCATATTGATGATTGGGGAAAGCCATCCGACGTCCAGGAATTTCGGGTACGCGGCGATGAAAATCGTGCGCGCGACGCGGTCGGAAAATTGCAAAAACGAGGGCGTGATTCCCATGCCCGTCGGCGTGATGAGGTCGCGCAGCGTCGCCGCGGTTTTTTCGTACAACTCTTCGCCCGATACCTGGCTCAAGCTTACGATCGGCTGGCTCGCCTGCTCTTTTTTCTTGAAAAACGGAATGTCGATCATAGGTTAGATTTTTCTGCGCACTTCTTTTTCCTGCGGATTGTACAAATTATAGAACAGCTCAACGAGCGCTTCCGTATCGAGTTGCGCGATTTCCAGCCCTGCGCGCGACAGCGC
>DAIDAW010000050.1 GCA_027310425.1 bacterium
ACACCAACTGAGGTTGGCATCTCTAACTGCGTGTCCACGATACCCGCCAACAGGATACGTGGATTCCACGTCTGCGCTTCCCAGCCCGTATCTATCCGGTTTCAGGGCTGCAATCCGCTCTATAGCGCAGAGCTTCGGATCTTGTCACGCTGCATCAAGCCCAGCAGCGGAGGCCTGGCCAAGGCGAAATTTGAAACGGCCGAAAAAAGAACAAAAAAATAATTGCTTTGCAACATTTTCCATCTGTCTGCCAAGAAGATCGCTTCTTGGACTCCAGGGTCGAGACTCAGTGTTTCGGTAGTTTGCACGCCGCTTCGTCTCCACGTTCTCAAGGCAGTCCCAACTGGACTAACGCAGGGCTCAATGCCCATCCGCAAAGCTTTTGTGCCGTTTGCTTTGCTTGCAAGTCATGTCTTGTCCCTTTTTGTATTGCCCTTTGCTCTCGCTCGGGGAGGGTGGCGCATGACCGCCAAGAATATAAACTTTTATTTTTTATTCCAGTACCCGCATCCTTTCTTGCCAGTCAGGATACTGGCGTTTATATTCCGCCAAAGCGGATTTTGAAACCCACCCGCTGTGGCTCGATTTTTCGGCCGGTACGGTCAATGCCTCATCAGCATAGACC
>DAIDAW010000051.1 GCA_027310425.1 bacterium
GTCGTATAAAGAATCGAAAATAAGCGCCTGGCCGACATCCCCGAGCAAAATTTTTGGCGGGGGGATTTTTTTTACCACCTCTTCGATCAAGTCGCCCACGCCATCGCCTGTTTTTGCCGAAATCTTAAAAATTTCTTCCTCGCGGACGCCAAGCAGGTTGGAAACGGATTTTATGACTCGCGGCAGCTGCGGCAAGTTGAGATCGATTTTATTTACGGCGCCGATGATCGTAAGGCCTGCCTTGCGAGCCGCCCGCAAATTAGACAAAGTCTGCGCCTGAATTCCTTTTGTGCCGTCAACCAAAAGTATCGCTCCCTCAACGGCCGCAAGCGCGCGGGAAACTTCGTAAGAAAAATCGGAGTGTCCGGGGGTGTCAATCAGGTTGAGCACATATTGACCATAGTTCATTCGCACGGGGGCCATTTTAATAGTGATGCCTCTCTCTCGTTCAAGCTCCATTTTGTCCAAATACTGCGGCCGCATGTTGCGCGCCTCGACCGTGCCGGTGATTTCGAGCATCCTGTCGGCGAGCGTCGATTTGCCGGAGTCAATATGGGCAATGATGACGAAGTTTCTGATGTTGTCCATGAACATAATCTT
>DAIDAW010000052.1 GCA_027310425.1 bacterium
GAAGAATTTCGACGAGCTGGCTAAAAAGGCGATGGAGTTTGAAGCGGAAATAGGAAGAATTGAATCGGCGCTCCGGAAAAACATCGATCTTTCAAAACTGCCCGCGCCTCGGCCGGGTTTGCTCGCGAATCCCGTTCCGGAAGCAAGGTTGACCCAGGGTTATGGTCGGACGCAGTTTGCGGTAAGAAATTACAAAAGCCAGTGGCATAACGGCATCGATCTCGGCGCTCCAGTAGGTACGCCGGTTTACGCTGCCGAAGCCGGAGAAGTGGTCGCAATAGGCAATACGGACAAATACTGCCCGCGCGGGGCTTACGGAAAATATGTCGTCATCAAGCACAGCAACGGTCTTACCACTTTTTATTCGCATTTTTCCGCTTCTGTCGTAAGCGTAGGCCAAAAGGTCGGCCGCGGAGAACTAATCGGATACGTCGGCAATACCGGATGGTCTACCGGACCGCACACGCAGGTTACGGTTTATGCCTCGGATACGTACGCGATCACCCAATCAAAATCATGCGGCCCGTTGCCGGTCGGCGGAGACATTAGCCCATTGGATTACATTTCCTTATGATTGTAGTAACGA
>DAIDAW010000053.1 GCA_027310425.1 bacterium
GCGCTGAAAATACATTACGACTTGATTTGCAAATACGCTTATTATGTCGCTCAAGCATAGCGCTTTAAAGCCGTTCCTGCAATCGTCTCAATCGTAATGAAGCCGTTCAGATTCATTGCGAATCATTTCAGATACGCTGAATGTAACATTCGTGTAAGCGGCTTAAAATCCGTAATGACATCTGAATTCAAACCATAATGATTTCGTTTCATATCGCAAAAAAAATATTCTGTGAATTCTTATGGACACCAAAAACATCCTGCAGCCTGCGATAATCTTCGCGCTCTTTTCTGCAGCGCTCGCGAGCCTTTTGCTTTCCGGAGTTTCCATAAGCGGCGCAATCTCGATGCAGAACGGGCTCACCGCGGTCTTTCTCAAGTCGGCGCAGTCCTCCGTTACAGCCGCGATTCTCGATTCCGCTGTTTTCATATTGCAGAACGCGGTCATTCCTCTGCTCCCTTTCCTCGCTCTCTCAACGCTCGGCTTCCTTTCAGTGCTTTGGTTCAAGCCGAATACGAAGGCGCTCGCGGCTTCGCTCGCCGCGATTGCCGCGCTCGCGCTCATAATGGGATTCGCAG
>DAIDAW010000054.1 GCA_027310425.1 bacterium
GTTGTTGGAGAGGGCGTGCACGATGAGTTGATGCTCAAGTGTTCTGAATATCAGCGGCTGGTCCGCCATCAGATAAACAAATCTGATGATATGGTAATGGATGCGGACGCTGAAACATTATTCTAAAGAGGTCTATAAACAATCGCCTCCGCCAGCCGGCGGACGCGAGGGGAGCCTGACCAGCTCCTTTTTTGTTTGGTTCATTTTTCCCGGGCAAAAAATTGTCATTTCTTAATTTTTTTGGTAAAATTTTATGGATAATAAGAAAATTAAATGAATAAAACTGCCAACAACTCCAACAATAACAGCTCTTACGAAGCCAAAGATATTTATGTTTTGGAAGGGCTTGAGCCGGTAAGGAAGCGTCCGGGAATGTATATCGGCGGCACGGGCGTGGACGGATTGCACCACTTGATTTGGGAAGTGGTTGACAACAGTTTGGATGAAGCCATGGCCGGTTTTGCCAAAAATGTCAAAGTGGAATTTTTGGAAAACAACCGCATGGCTGTGGCTGACGACGGCCGGGGCATTCCGGTAGACATTCATCCGCAGACGAAAAAATCGGCTTTGGAAACCG
>DAIDAW010000055.1 GCA_027310425.1 bacterium
GGTAAGACGCCGCCCGCCGTAGCCGTGGGCCGATAGCTCAGTGGTAGAGCACTGCATTCGCATTGCAGGGGTCGGGGGTTCAAGTCCCCCTCGGTCCACGGGTGCGGCGTAGGCGGGTTGCGGAAACAGCAGTTCGATTCTGCCTAGGTCCACCAAATCGGATAAGTCAATGTTTCCGCCTCACCGCATTCTTAAAAAACTGCCAAAGAACCGGAAACAATATCACCTCGAACCATATTTTGTAAAAGAAAATTTTCATAAAATATGATTTCTTTCAAAAATATTTTCAAAAAATATAATCTCAATTTCCAGAGAGAGAGAGTTAAATGGCTCTTGTAAAAAGGGTTTCACCTTGATTGAATTACTCATGGTTATCGCTATCATTGGCCTTTTAGCCAGTATTGTTTTGGTAAGCATGACTGGGGCACTGGCGAAAGCTCGAGATGCCAAGAGGCTCTCAGAAATCCAACAAATTCAGACTGCTTTGGAATTGTATTACGATATATATGCATCATACCCGATAGGAGGCGCCGGAAGCGACAGAGGTTGTTGGG
>DAIDAW010000056.1 GCA_027310425.1 bacterium
CAATAAATGAGTTGCAAAGGATATTTGGAATGAGCCATGTAGACGGCACTATAAAGAGAACGAGAGCTTCCTTTCTTGCATTCTTGAACAGGCCGCTCCTCTGCAATCTGTCGTACGCCAGTGGTGTATTGTGTGAGCACTGCCCATATGACCTTCCAGAAGGAAATCAAAGGTGGGACATATTGGTTCGGAAATCCTCAGATCTACGCAAGCTTGTCTCTATGTTGAATCGGCAAGGAGCAACTACCAAAGTCGCTTCAATCTCATATGTCAATCGGAACCGAGTATTGACTTTTAGACAGGAGGAAGTCGTAATGATGGCAATTGAACGCGGTTATTACGATTTCCCAAGGAAAGCCGGTCTCACCCAACTGAGCAGGTACAAACATGTCGACCCTTCCACCTTTAGCGAGATTCTGAGAAGCGCCGAGCGAAAGATAATGAGCAAATTCGGACATGCGAAAAGTCTCACAACGCAGTATTAAATGAGATTGGCTGTTCGCCGACGTGTGAGAAGAAACAAAGCCGGCACACGTGTAGACAAGAATATTC
>DAIDAW010000057.1 GCA_027310425.1 bacterium
TCTTTCGCTACCGGCTGGTCGTCGTCTCGACAATGCTGACGTCGCTGTCGATGCTCTTGTCTTTCGGACTGGGAACGCGCGGCATGCCCGCGTTGGACGCAACCGGCGGCAGCTATTTTACTTTCATCTTTCCCGGCATCGTGACCGTCGGCATCATGTTCAGCTGCACGTTCACCGTCGGCTACGCCATCATCATGGACTACAACCGGCGCACGATCGAAGACATCGTGCTTTCGCCGGTATCCTACGTCGGCTTTATCGTCGCGCGCCTGATCGGCATGATTCTGAAGAGCGCGCTGCAATTCACCATCGTGTTGTGCATCGCCGTCGCCTTCTTCGACGTGCGCATACACGCGCCGCTGGCCCTCTGCGGCGCGTTTGTCGAGACGGCTCTTTTCTTCGCCGGTCTCTGCATCGCGATGGGGGTCTATACGAACGAAATATCCTTCGCCAGCATCGCGAACCTGTTCTTGATTCCGCTGACCTATTTCAGCGGCGTCTTCTTTCCTCTCGATCAATTCGGCGCCACCGCTGCCGCGATCAGGTTGTTGC
>DAIDAW010000058.1 GCA_027310425.1 bacterium
GATCAATGGCGTGTTGCGCGGCAGCGGACGAACCAGGCAAAGCGTTGCCGAATCGAGCTTCGATGCGTGGACCAAATATTATCGGCAGGATGAAAACGCACCGAACGCGATTGTCAGCTATTACACCAAGGGATCGCTGATCGGGCTGGCGCTTGATTTGACGATTCGGACCGAAACCGGTAACCGGAAATCGCTCGACGATGTAATGCGCACGCTATGGCAGCGCTATGGATGCGATTTTTATTCTCAAACCGGAGCCGGCAGCCGTGGCGTAACCGAAGCGGAAATCGAATCGGTTTTCGATGAGGTGAGCGGCCTGAAACTGCGATCTTTTTTCGACCGCTATGTACGCGGCACCGATGACTTGCCGCTGGCCAGGATGCTGGCACCGTTTGGCGTCGCATGGTCCGACGATCGCAAAAATGCGAAACCGAGTCTGGGCGTGCGCACCGTGCGTGATGGCAACGATTGTAAACTGGCGAATGTCTATGAGGCGGGTGCGGCCCATCGCGCTGGCGTATCTGCAGGCGACGTGCTGATTGCGGT
>DAIDAW010000059.1 GCA_027310425.1 bacterium
CATGAAAGTCACCGCTCGGATGCTCACCGATGCGCGCCGGATGATCGCAGGCGGAGCCTCGCGGCGACAGGTCGCCAAGGCGCTGGACATGCGCGAGACGACGCTCGCCTATCACCTGCTGGCGCCCGACAAGAAGGCGAAGCGCATCAAGGCGGTCAACAAGCGCCGCACGGAGCGCAGGGCCGAAGCGGCGTTGCCGTCCTCCCAGTGCCCGGCGCGTTGGACGGACGAGATGCGCGCCGAGGGCGTCGCCCTCTGGCGCCGCGGATTTTCCCAACGGTAAATTTCCGTCTCCATTTCCGCACGGTATGTCCACGTCACCAGAGGCGCTGTTGCCTCGATGCTTTGGCGCGCTGGGGAAAGCGCGGAGACGCAGCAGCGGCCGCCAACGGTCGGAGGACGATCATGAGCGTTGCGCCTCTTACGAGTTCAGAAATGGACCTGCGCAGCTTCCCGTACATGCCGTTGGACGTTGTAAGGCTGCGGGATAGTGACACAGCGATACTGACCACAGGAGACGGCTTTCGCGCCGCCGTACTGCTT
>DAIDAW010000005.1 GCA_027310425.1 bacterium
CCGGTACGCAGCATGCGCGTGGCGCTGCCGGTTCCCACGATACAGGGTACGCCCAGCTCCCTGCTGACGATTGCCGCATGCGATGTTCTGCCGCCCTTGTCCGTGACGATCGCCGACGCGATTTTCATGATGGGTTCCCAGTCTGGATCCGTGATTTCCGTCACGAGAATTTCGCCTTTTTTGAATTTTGAAATATCCTTCACGTCCTTGATGACGCGCACCCTGCCGGACGCAATTTTCATTCCGATCGCGATGCCGGTCAGGAGCGGTTGCTTCGGTTTTTGCGCAAGCGCGTATTCCTCGTACACGGTTTCCTTCCTGCCCGCATGCACGGTTTCGGGCCGCGCCTGCACGATGAACACTGTTCCCGTGACGCCATCCTTTGCCCATTCGATATCCATGGGCGTGTAATGCCCGTGCTCTTTGGAAAAATGATCCTCAATGAGAACGCATTGCGCCGCCAGGTCCGCGACTTCCGCGTCCGAAAGCGCATAGCGTGCGCGCTCGCGCTCGGGCACCGGCGCAACCGCAGTCGGCTTCGCGCCGCTTCGGTATACCATTTTCACGTTTTTCTTGCCAAGCGTATGCGAAATGATCGGAGAGGCGCCCGCCGCAAGCGACGGCTTGAATACGATATATTCGTCCGGCGTTACGATTCCCTGCACAATCAATTCTCCCAAACCGTACACGCTGTTGATGACCACGACTTTGTCAAATCCCGTTTCGGTATCGATGGTAAACGCGACGCCGGATGCTGCCCTGTCCGAACGCACCATTTTCTGCACGCCGACGGAAAGCGACACCTTCGCATAATCGAATCCCTTATCCACGCGGTACGAAATCGCGCGATCGGTAAACAGCGACGCAATGCATTTTTTCACTGCCTCCAGCAGCGCCTGTTCTCCGCGGATATTGAGATACGTTTCCTGCTGGCCCGCAAAGCTTGCGCCCGGCAGGTCCTCGGCGGTCGCGCTCGAGCGCACCGCAACATCGGTATTCTCCGTGCCGTACTGCCTGCTCAATGCATGATACTGCTTCAGAATATCCTGTTTCATATCCTGCGGAATCGTTCCTGACTTGATGAGCGTGCGGATCGCATTTCCCTTGCGCGCAAGATCGGCGACATTCGCGGTATTGAGGCCGCGCAAAATTCCCTGTATCTTTTTTTCGAAATCGTTTGCCGTAATGAAATGCCGATACGCGTACGCGCTCACCGCAAACCCGTTCGGGATTTTCACCCCCAACGGCACGAGCTTGCGGTACATTTCGCCGAGCGCCGCATTCTTGCCTCCGACCAGCGACACATCCTTGATGGATAATTCTTTGAACCAGTACGTGTATTTTTGTTTCATAGAAAAAAATAAATTGATACTCTTTTAGTATATGCCGGTTCAAAGGCGCTGTCTACGCGCACACCAACGCGTTATCCTCCATAGACTTCTTATAAGAAATATGGTATAATATAGAGATACAGTGCAAAGGAGGCACGAATGAAAAGAGTTCTCGGTAAAGTTTTTTATTTCATTTGGCTCGTTTTTTTCTTCCTTGGCGTTCTTTTTACTGCCAAGACTGGCGCAACGATCAGCGCGTTAAAGCCGAACATGATTCTTCTTGCAGGAAACCAAATTTCCTGCTCGCAAGCAGGAATCATCTCCTTTGGTTTAGTCAGCGTATCAGCGCCGATGCGCTATATGGACCTTGCGGCACTCTCCACCGCGTATTTCGTTTCGGCGGACACGTCAGCAACGATCAAGGTCCAGTGGGGATTTGCGCTGGTATCGGAGTGCTTTGGCCGACAAGATCCGATTCAGCCGCCTGTTCCCAATTTGTTTCAGGGATATAATACACCCGCGCCATCGCGGGTGTCATCCTTTTTTCATATACAGCATCACGTCCGCGACGTTTGATCCGGTTTTGCCTGTTTGAATGAAATCTTTTGTTTTCTGGAAAAACCGGAATGAGTCGTTGCGCGCTTGGTACGCGCGCGCATCCAAACCCCGACGTTCGGCATGCATGCGGGTTCGCGCATCGGCGATTGCGCCTGCGTATGGAGTATTGTCAATGCCGTCGGATGCGGCAGATATAAACAGTTCGCCAGGGTTTATGCCGCGCAACGCAGCCAAAGCCGCCTGCTGGTTTCTGCCGCCTTTTCCTGTCCCGCGCACCGCAACCGTTGTTTCTCCGCCGGCAAGATACACGTCAAAGCCGGGCGCGCGCGCCGCCATGGCTTTCAGTTTTGCGAACGCGCTATCCGATTGCCCGGTAAACGATCGCGTCAGGATGGTCGGCTTCAGGCCGAGCGCGCGCGCGCGTTGGGCCATGGCATCAAGCATAGTTTGATTTTCCAAAAGCAAAAACTGCGCGATGCGGGAAAAATATTTTCTGTTGTTGGCCGGAATAGTTTTGCTCCAGTGATGAATGCGCGGTTTGTACGCATGCCATAAGCCGTATTTTTCAAGAACGCGCTTTGCATCTTGCGGTACGCTCGCATCCGGCAAGAACGGTCCGGACGCAATCGTCCGCAACGCCCTGTTTCCTGTTTGGGCAATAACATCGGAAAAATACAGCGCGACGATCGGGAGCGGATACAGGAGTTTCGCGAATTTTCCGCCCTGCACCGCAGACAGATGCTTGCGCACGCAATTCAATTCCCTGATCGAAGCGCCGCTTTTGTGCAGATCATGCGTCAAGCGCGCCATATCAGGAGCAGAAATGCCATCAGGAAGGAAAAATAAACTTGAGCCGCCGCCGGACACGATGCACAGGAGTAGGTCTGTTGCCGGATCGAGCGTTTGTGCAAAATGCACGATTCTTTCTGCCGCGCGCTTATTCGCACGCGAAGGGAGCGGGTGCGTGCCCGCAATGCTCGTGAGGATTTTCGTTTTTCCCTGTTTTACGTCAAGCAGGATGCCGCCGGAAATTCTGCCGCCCATGATATCTTCAAGGTATTTGCCCGCCTCAAGCGCGCATTTGCCGATGCCGATGACTCCGATGCGGCGGAATCTGTTCAGATCAATAGTTGTATTTTGGATATGAAGCAGCGATCCTGAGCGCTGAAGCTGTGTGCGCAGCACTGTGCGCAACTGAATCGCCTGAAATCCCGCTTCGAGCATCGCGAGTGCGCGCCTTCGCTCTGCGCTCGTGCTGAGAGTTTTTGCGTTTTTGATCATACGAGAAGCGATTGGATATTCGTGTGCGCGTCTTCGCGTTTCATAACGATATTTTCCAGCGCTGCGAGGCACGGCGGCAAAGATATCCTTTTTGCGGACAAAAGGGATACAAACGGCTGCAATGAATGCGCGCCTTCGCCGCGCAGGATTCTCTTTGCTCCCGAACCGAAATCGAAACCGGTTTTTCTGTTTAAGGAATGCGGGCTTGCCGCGGTAATCAAAAAATCGTCTTTGCCCGCAATGCCGCCGAGCACCGAGGCATCGATATCCAAGACGTCCGCGAGCGTATTCCATTCCTGAAAAATCCGTTCGCGCCACCGTTCTTCGTTTCCGTGCCACAAACCAGCGCCGTCTGCCACGCCGACGAAAAACGCATATATATTTTTCAAGATGCTTGCCCAGGCAACGCTGTGCGCGCTTCGCGAGAAAACAATGGAAATATTCGTGCCATCGAACAAACGCCGCACGAACTGGAAATTCTTCGACGAAGGATTTTGGTCATTTTCGTGATGCGGCTCCGAATCAAAAACTGGATCGGCGACAACCGCGGTTCCCGGCAGACCCTGGCACATATCTTCGGCAATCGTGGGACCGGAAAAGAGCACAAACGAATTGGGTAAAATTTCGGGTATTGCTTCTTCGATAGTCTTCCCTTCGGGAAGCAACCCTTTCGTGCACGACACAAGCAATGTCTCGCGAGGCAGGACTTTCAGCGATTCCAACGCCTCGCGCGCGCGCCAGGACGGCACGCACAAAAATACTACATCGCTTTGGCGAGCCATATCGGCAAGTTGCATATTCTTCGGAAAGCGTTTTTCTTCATCGCTATCCCACACGAATACCGAAAATCCTTTCTTTTCCCAAATGCTCCGCAGGCACAAACCGAATTCGCCCCCGCCGCAGATGAATACCGCGCGTCCAGACATGTCAGTTTCGCTGGCATAATTTCTTTGCCTGTTCCTGCAGGAACGCAATATCCTGCGCAGGCGCGCCGGTTTTCGCACTCAGATCGCGCGCATCGAAACGCAACAAATCCTTAAGCAAATAGAGTCCTTGTTCTGCGAATTTGCCGTACATCCAGCGTTGAGATCCCAGAGGAAATAAATTAATAGGGTATAAGCCGCGGCTATGGATCATGAATTCCAGACTGTTTTCTTTCGGATATCCCCAACTCGTCACGTTCATGCCGACGCACTGGGCATATTGAATCGCTTCCGACGTGCAGCGCGTATTGGTTATGAGCCATACGCCGTGCTGTTCGCGCGGATGCTCGCGGTCGGATTCAAGCCGATTTTTCACATCAAGGAACCGCGCCCACAAATACAAAGCAACCTTGAGGTCCGAGCGCGCGCCAGGCGTATTGTGGTATTTGCACTCGATGAGAAAATGATGGCCAGGACTCCGCGCAACCACGTCGATCTCGTGCTTCACGCATGAACCCCGGATGAACTGATTCGTGTCGGTTTCGTATCCGTACGCGCGCAGGATTTCCGACACGTACTGTTCGAATGGATAGCCCGTCGGCCCCAGCTGCATAATCGCTTTGCGCAAATTATATTTGCCGGCCCAGACCGGATTATATTGCATCAAATACCCGATGACGCTATTGAAAATCTCTTCCGATGGAATCGTTTTTTTGTTCAATCCTTGGATTTCTTTGGCTATCGTTTGTGCCACCGGTTCATCGACGCCAACCTGTTCGAGCGAACGCTCGATGTTACGGACCCGGAACGGTTCCCGCTTCCCGTCTGCTTTTATGACCAACATGGATTCGTACGGTTTTCGTTATTTTTTTCGCGACACCAAAATAAAGCCAAAACTCAAAGCGATGAGCGCAACCGCTCCTTCAGAAACCACACAATAGAGGCACCACGCGCGCAACGCAGCCGCCTGCACGAATACGAGTGCAGCAGAGACAACAATTCCCGCAGATACGCCGAGCCCGATGAGTCGTATCATCCATGCTTTGCGGCGTGCGGCATACAACAGCGTCAGCACGAGCATCCCCGTATAATACGCAATGCCCCACGCGATCCAGGGAATCCCCAAAAACTTTGCGTACCGGCTCGTAAGCACCAACGCGCAGTTGAATCCGCGCGCATCGCAATGATATCCCGCACCGGACAATTCCTGAATGGCAAGATAGGAAACGTCGGCAAAGCCGATCAGCACGGCGATGATCAACGCGCCAAGCCCTGGCACTTCTCTATCCCGCCAGAACGCGGTCCACAATGTGCTGAAATTCTTCATAGGATCGGAATTGCACCAATACTCCGTTCAGGAAAAACGTCGGCGTGCCGGGAATCTTATCCGCAACGGCGGTTTCATAATCGCGCGCCACTTTCTGAGCAACCAACAAAGATTTCATATCGCTGCGGAATCGTCCCATATCCAAACCGAGCTGACGCGCGTATGACTCGAACACTGGCGCCGCATCGGCGCGCCCTGCCCATGCATCCTGACCTGCGAACAATAAACGCGCCATATCCCAGAATTTTCCCTGCGCGCCCGCCGCTTCTGCGGCTTTGGCGGCATCTGAACTATGGCGATGCTGAGGAAGCGGAAAATGACGGTATGCGAACAGCACCGATGTCGCATAGTCGCGGCGGATTTGCTCCATCATCGGCTCGTACAATTTGCATGCCGGACATTCAAAATCGCTGTATTCCAACAGCACAACTCCGGCATCGGGATTCCCGGATTTCCAATCCGTATCCCGCACCGGCGTCGCGCGGAGTGCCGCGCCGTTGCCCTGCCAAAATACAAACCACATCAGGGTGAATACGCCGCCCAACAGGACGAGCGCGGCAAACACAATGCCAACAAAACGCAATAACGATTTCATATCAAAAGATGCTGCTGATCTGCTTCGTATAGTGTATCATATATTGTGCCCGCTCTGCATATGAAAAAACAAAAAGATTCCGCGCGCGAAAAAAAACTTGCCGCAATCCTGGACGCGTACGATTATCGGCTTCCGGAACGCGCTATCGCGCAAAAACCCGCCGTTCCGCGCGACAGCGCGCGCCTCCTCGTATACTGCAAAAAAACGCGCAGAACGCGCCACGGCATATTCCGCGCTATCGGCGCATATCTTCCCCGACGTTCGCTCCTGATACTCAACGACACAAAAGTCATTCCGGCGCGCCTCATGCTCAAAAAACAAACCGGAGGCAGTGTGGAAATTCTGTATCTCAATCATACATCCGATTTCGTGCGCGCGCTTGTTTCACCCGGCCTCAAACCAGGAACACGGCTGTTCCTCGCAGGACATCACACGTTCACGGTTAAATCCGCACGCGGCAAAATTTTCACTCTTGCCCCGGCATTTCCCGCAGCCCAAACTATCGCGTTTTTCGAACGCCACGGATCGATGCCGATCCCACCATACATCAAACAAGCTTTGCTCGACCGTCGCCAGCTTCGCGGCGCGTATCAAACTGTATTCGCCCGCCAGACCGGATCGGTTGCCGCACCCACAGCATCGCTCCATTTTACAAAACGGCTTCTTGCAAAACTCAAACAACAGGGACACATGGTAGTTTTCATCACGCACCACGTGAATCTCGGCACTTTCGCCCCACTGACCGCGGAAAATCTGCAGACGCAGACGCTTCACGAAGAACGGTTCTTCATCAGCGCGCACGCAGCGCGCGCCGTAACGAAAGCATTGACCGAAAAAACGCCGGTCATTGCGTGCGGCACCACGGTCGTGCGCGCGCTCGAATCAGCAGCAACGCGTGCGAACAAAAGAACCTCCATCAAACCCGGCTGGCATACGACTCATTTGTTTATCAAACCCGGCTATACGTTCCGCGCAATCAACGGCATGATCACGAATTTCCATCTGCCGCGTTCATCGCTTCTGATGCTCGTCGCGGCATTCGCGGGGCGCGCGACAATTCTCTCGATCTATCGCGCCGCAATCAAAAACAAATACCGGTTTTACTCGTTCGGCGACGCAATGGCGCTCCTACCCTGACCATGCTCGCGCAGGCGGCGCGTGATACAATAGCAGCATGTCACAACGCACGCGTACGATTCTTTTCGGCTTCTTTGTCGCGCTTTTCCTCATCGCCACGCCGATTGCCATACTGATTTCACGAGGCTATATATTCGATTTTCCGTCGCGGAGATTCGTGCAAACCGGAGCGATATTTCTTAAAACATCTCCGCAGCGCGTAATCCTGAAATTCAACGGCGATGCGCGCGAAATCAAACCGTCCGGAATTCTTTATGACGGAATCCTCATCCGGAGCCTCGTTCCAAAACGCTATCGCATTGAAATCACCGACCCGCAGAATCAAACCATTGCATGGCGCAAAGACCTTGATGTTGTGCCGCTTATTGTCGCAAAAGCGACGCGCATCGCGTTCCCGCCGCCTGCGCCCCAGGAAACGTCGATTCCCTTTGCCACTGCAACACCCGCGTTCCTGAAGCAAGCGAATGAACGCACAATATTCTTCAGCGCCGATAATACAGCCATTTTTCTCCTTGACCTCATTTCACAGGCAACCAGCAAGTTCGCCGATCTTTCCGGACTTTCATTCGTGCCGATCAAAAATCCGATTACGGATATCCGCGCATCAAAAAATCTCGACCAGGCGATCATTCAAACGGGAACGCGCACGGTATTCTTCTTCAACAACGCGTATTTCGATGCGCGTCAATATCTTGCCACGTTTATGAAAAACGAAAACGTATCACTGGAAAATATTTCATTCGTCTGGCATCCGGAACGAGACACCTCCCTGTTTTTACTCACCACAAACGCAGGCTATCTGCTCGACGTCGGAACGAATACGTATCAGCAGTTCAGCAAGAACAAGGTCGCCGGGCTGGTCGCAAGCGGATCCGGCTTGTACTACGCGGCAAGCAGCGGCATCGTATATCAAATTCTGGCCAATATCCAAACGCAGCAATCGGTACCAGTCGCATCGCTTGCGCCGTGGACAAACGCAAAGACATTTTGGGATTTCTATGAACTTCCGGGCCAGCGCATACTTGCACACAGTCCCGCAGGGCCTCTCGTCATGATTGACCTTGAAATGCGCACCGCAACCGAAATCAGCGCGCGCGCAGACATCGTGCGCATCGCGCCCGACCAGAAACGCATCGCATACACGCAAGGGCAATCGATATTCGGCGCGGCGCTCCAGGACCTCGCCGACGACACGCTCTGGATCGCAGGCCAGACTATGCTCCTCGCGCGCACGAATGACCGCATTCAAAATTTATTTTTCATAAACGATACGTGGTACGTCGCGGCGGCACAGCAAACCGGATTTCTGCTCGCGGAATTCGACAATCGCGAACCGGTTAACACGTGGTTTGTTGCGGCGCAAAAACCAATCCGGTATCCGGCGTTCGCCGACGATACGGCATACTGGATTTCCGGAACTGGCGTTGAGCGCATGCGCCTGCTCAATCGATAGAGCGGCGGCGATGCCACGCGCGCAGCGGGCACTTCGCGTGATGATGCGGCCGCGCAGGACAATGCTCGCGCCCGTACGCAATCAACCGCAATGAAATGCCGCGCCAATGCCGCCGAGGAACTACACGCATCAGATCGCGTTCAATCAATGACGGAGTATGCTCATCGGTGAGTCCCAACAAACGGGAAAGGCGCGCCACGTGGGTATCAACCGCGATGCCGTTCGCCCGTTTTGTTAATTCATTGACAACAACATTCGCGGTCTTCCGTCCGACGCCCGGGAGCGCGATGAGCGCATCGAGCGCGAGCGGCACCGTACCGCGGTATTGTTTCTCGATGATGCGCGCGGCCGCCCTGATGTGCCGCGCTTTTGTTTTGTAATAATTGACGCGACGGATATCCTGCGCAAGCGCTGGAACGGCGCTCGCGGCATACGCGCGCACAGAACGGTATTTTTTGAACAAACGGCGCGTGACCTCATTCACCGTTTTATCCGTGGTCTGCGCGGACAGCATCGTCGCAACAAGCAGTTGCCACACGTCGGCATAGGAAAGCGCGGTGCGCACGCGCGGATACAAGCGCCGCAATGCGAAAATAATCCGCGCGGCGCGAATCTGTTTCGAAAGCTGCTGATTCATTATGCGTTCCTATTGCACGGATACCTGAATTGTGTACGGACGCTGGGAACCGGTGCTCACCGCATACGGAATCAGCGTAAACGATTGGTCAGCCGTAAACTCTACCGTCTTGGATGTTCCGGGAAGAATAATCCCGAATGAAACAACCTGGCTTGCAAAACGCAAGCCTTGCGGGTCCGTATTCACCGGCATCGCGTTGAGCGTCAAGCGCACGATCATGCCGCGGAGCGCCGGCACCACTGCCTGCCCCGCTCCATCGTTATCCACGTCAATGGATACGGATCGAATGCGCACCGTCGGACTCGCGGACGGCCGTGGAGTTTCGCCAGCGCCGTTTGATGGTGTTGGTTCCGGACTTCGGAATACCGACGGCGAAGCGACCAGCGCCGAACCGGAAGGAGTCGGCGACGCGCCCTGATTGGTGCGCACTTTCTGCGCTGCGTTGTAAAATGCCCATCCGAACAAAATCAACAAAAGAACGAGAAAAACGCCGAAAAGTTTTTGAAGCATATGAGATAAAACGTTTGTATTCTTATATTATATCATATTTCGGACAAAAACGCCACTTTTTTCTCTTCTCTCAATATTGAGAAATAAACGAGTTTTACGCGAAAAAGCAGCTGGCTACCTATGCAGCGTACAGTTTCGCGAAGCAAAACGACTAGTATTTCGAATGCCCGAAGTGTCAGATGAAAAACAGCAGCGGCTGCAAGGGCTTACCGCTTTCCCCACTGCGGTGCCTTGCGCGCGCGCTTGAGGCCGAATTTCTTGCGCTCTTTTTCGCGCGCATCACGGGTGAGAAACCCTTCGCTTTTCAATACTGCGCGATGCGTCTGATCCGCACCCGCAAAAGCGCGGGAAAGCGCATGGCGCACAGCCTCGGCTTGCCCTCGCAAACCGCCGCCCCGCACCGTAATGACGGCGCTCACTTTGTTTTCTAACCCGAGTTTTTTGATTGCATCAAAAACGATTTTCTGGAATTCGAATACCGGAAAATATTCCGCGACCGGCTTTCCGTTCACCGTGAGTTCTCCTTTCGCGTGCGTCAGGCGCACCACTGCGGTCGCGCGCTTACGCGATCCGACGGTTCTCGTGTATTTCTTGACTGAATGGGATGGTGGCATAGCTTATGCGATAAAAATGATTTTTTTCAGCAACCGATCGCGATGGTTATTTTTCGGCAGCATGCCGCGCACGATCCGCTTGAACAGCATGCCGGGATTGCGCGCAAACAGTTCGCCCATGCGCTCTTCTTTCAAATGCCCGATATATCCGGAATGGCGGTAATACGTATGCTGCTTCAATTTTCTGCCCGTAAAACGCGCGTGTTCAATATGCGAAATCTCCACGGATATATCCTGCGGCGGCATGGCGCGGCTGTAACGCGCGGAATTTTTCCCCAGGAGCGCGCGCGTCACTTCGCTTGCAAGGCGCCCGAGCGATTTGCCAGCAGCGTCGAACGCGAATATTTTTTGGTTTTTGGTCTGATCCATATGCGTATTTATCCTTCAATCAATGAGACAATGCACCGGGGTGATGCGTCTCGCGTGCGCGTTGCGGTGCGCGTCAATCGTACGAATCCAGACGGCCGTCCCGCAAAGCGCGGAGCAAGCGTTTTATAGAGTTTCTCGGCTGACTTCTTCGGCAAACGCGCGAGCAGAATCCGGTACGCGGCAAGATTCTGTTTCTTAGCAACGGTCATGAGCGGCCCGAATACCCGCACAACCTCTTTGCCGCGCGCAACCGTAGTCGTAATTTTCTCTTTCATGATGAGGTTGTGCGCCAACCCCTTTACGAACGCAATGCGGTCGCCGCGTTTCCGTCCGAATTTTCTTCCAACTTTATGATGACGCATATCGGTAAAATCAATTCCGTGCAGCAGGCATTTTCTTATTTGATCGTAATGCCGTATTTTTTCGCCGCGCGCGCGATATCTTCGACCGCTTTTTCTCCGAATCCCTTAATCTCGGAAAGCTGCGCTTTGGTCATTTGCGCGAGATCGCCAACCGTCTTCACGCCGTTCTTGGAAAGCGCGGCGACGATCCGTGCGGACAACCCCGTGTCGTCGAGCGCGGCTTCGCTGGTATCGAGCTCTTCGCGGAGCGCTGAAAACGAACTTTCGGCATCGCTCGGCTCATCCTGCAGGCTAACGTGCTGGAATTGCGAAACAAGAATTTCCAATGCGTTGCCGTACGCAACGAGCGGATCGAGCGTCCCATCGGTTTCAATGGAAAGGCGCAACCGGTTATAATCGGCGCGGCCTTCCACCATCATATTTTCCACTTCAAAATTCACGAGCGTGACCGGCGAAAAATTCGCGTCCAGCGCAATGGTGCCGATCGGAAGCTTCTCTTTTTTGCGCTGCTCCACCTGGGAATATCCCATTCCTTTCTCGACAATCAATTTCATATCAATGACCGCGTGCTTGTCCGTCAGCGTCGCAATATGCAAATCAGGGTTCGCGATCTCAACCTGCGAATTCTTTTCGATATCGCGCGCCGCCACGGTACGCTCTCCTTTTACGGACAGCGAAAGCGTTTGCGGTTCGTCAGAAAAAATCTTGAGGCGCAGGCGCTTCAAATTCAGGCTTAATTCGATGGCATCTTCGAGCACGCCGGGTATCGTGGAAAATTCATGGTGCACTCCTTCGATACGGAACGACGTTACGGCAGCTCCTTCGCACGACGACAGAAGCGCGCGCCGAAGCGCATTTCCGAGCGTGATGCCGTATCCGGGAAACAATCCTTCGATTTCAAGGATTGCCGTGTTCGCATCCGAAGAGATGATGCGGGGATGCTTGGGAGTTGGGATCATATGATGATATTTATTTTATGGATTGGGATCGTTTGCGTGCGATTTAACGCGAGTAAAATTCAAGAACCAAAGGAATATCGTATTCGATTCCGATTTCGTCGGGATTCGGAAATTGCTTGACAGTCGCGCGCTTGGTTTCGGGATTAAACGCAAGCCACGATGGCGGCGCGTATTTCTTCATAGCCTCTGCGGCCCTGCCGGCGAGTTTATTCTGCCGCGACGCTTCCCGGATTTCAATCACATCTTCCAGCGCAACCTGCTTGGATGGCACATCCACGCGCCTGTTATTCACGTTGACATGGCCATGCGACACGAGTTGGCGCGCGATGCTGCGCGACTGCGCGAATCCCGCTCGGAAAACCGCGTTATCCAGGCGCATTTCCAAAAGCCTACCCAGCGCTTCTGGTGTGGAAACTTTTTTCATCTTTATCGCCTGTCCGACATACCGGCGCATTGCTTTTTCAGTCAATCCGTACGAGAAACGGATTTTCTGTTTTTCCGCAAGCTGTACGCCGTATTCAGACAGGTTCCTGCGCCGCTTGCCGTGCGCTCCCGGACGGTAGGCGCGGCGCACCATCGCGGACTTCTGGGACAGCGATCGCTCCGCTTTCAGGTGGAGATTTGCGCCCAAGGCGCGCGCCTTTTTTTCTTTTGGACCGATAAGAAATGCCATAGAATAAAAAATTACACCCTGCGCGGTTTCTTGGGGCGCGGACCGTTATGAGGAATCGGCGTCACATCATGAATTGCGATCACGTCCACTCCTTGATTGATGAGCGCGCGCACTGCAGCTTCCCTACCGCCGCCGATACCGCGCACAAATACAACAGTGCGCCCCAAACCGGTTTTCTTGAGTTTCTGAAGCAACGCGTCAACTACGCTTGTTGCCGCATACGGCGTTGCTTTCTTCGGCCCCTTGAAACCGAGACTTCCGGCAGACGACCATCCCAGCACTCTTCCTTTCTCGTCCGTTGCCGAAATCATTGTATTGTTATACGACGCATTTACATATACGCGCGCGGATTCAACGCGCTTTGCAGACGTGGCAATCGCTCCGGCTCCCGCTCTTTGGATATTCGAAGCAACGGCTTCCTGTTCCTGCAAAGCCTGCTCCGACGTTTCTTTCATGACTGCCTTCTTTCCCATGCTTCAAATTCTACTCTCTATTTTCTAGTCTCTATTCTCCAAAAAATTATGTTTTCGACGCGGCGCGCTGTCTGCCCGATCCGATTGATTTTTTGACATTGCCGCGCACCGTGCGGGAATTGCGCTTCGTACTCTGCCCGCGCACGGGTAAACGCTTCATATGCCTGACGCCGCGGTACGTTCGGATATCCCGCAGACGCTTGATGTGGCCCTGGATTTCCCTGCGCAAGTCGCCTTCCACGCGGTATTGTTTTTCAACTATCTCGCGGATCGCATTTGCCTGCTCAGACGCCAAATCTTTTACCCTGATATCCGGAGAAATTTTCGCCTGGCGCACAATATCGCGCGCGCGCGTCCTGCCGATGCCGAAAATATACGTGAGTGCGATCTCGACGCGCTTGTGGTCCGGGACAATAGCTCCTGCGATTCTCATGACAATTCTTTCAATCTTATCCCTGGCGCTGTTTATGGCGCGGATTCGAACAAATGATATACACGCGTCCCTTGCGACGGACCGCTTTGCATTTTTCACATCGTTTTTTGACTGAGGCCTGTACTTTCATGGTTTCAATATTATTTGCGGAACACAATCCGTCCGCGAGTTTCATCGTAGGGCGAAAATTCCACGGTCACGCGGTCGCCAAGCGTCACTTTTATGAAGTGAAGCCGCATTTTGCCTGCCAAATACGCAAGGACTTCCCGCCCGTCGTCAAGGCGCACGCGGAATGTTGCACTGGGTAACGCTTCAATAATTTCTCCCTCAAACCGTCTCTTCTCTTCTGAATCTCGCATACAACGTAGACCCATTCTACCTAAAACCCCTTAAAAAGTCAATCCCGTACGAAGTCGTGTCGCAGTATCGCGATTCCCTTCTCTCACGGGATCAACCAAAGCATATCTCTATTTTACCTCCACGGTAATTTTATCGATATCCGAAGGAACCTGCGTCACCCAGAACGGCCAAACGGAAATCTGGACGCGCTCGAGTCCGGGAATCGCAATCAAATCCGTGCGCAATTCCCGCAAGGATTTGCCGCTTACGCGCTGGCGCAAAGACAAATTATCGAGCAGCACCGTCACTTCGCGGGACGCGCGCACCGTCAATTGCATCTGTTTTTTGGCAAAATCAATCTGCGGATCCGCGTATGAAAACCGGTATACCGGCGCGACCAGATCGCTTTGAATCGCAAACTGCGGCATGCGCTCGGCGACGAAACGCGTGATGTCCCGTTCATCAAACGCCATCAAAGAAACCGTCCCGTTGATCGACGTATTGAACTGCGCGATCTGATCGCCCGGCCGCGCACTCGTTTCGACATTCGTTACTTGGATCTGAAGCGCCTGATCCAGAAGCTTGACCGAATCGGGCAGCGATTTGAGCAAATCCGCTTTCGTCGCGTCAAACGCTTCCTGGGCAACGCTCTGTTTCGCATTTTTAATATCCTCTGCTGTCACGCTCCGCGCGCCCGCAGTATCGTAAGCGAATTGCCGGTTTGATACGGCGTATATCTTTGCGTACTTTGCCGTTCCCTGTAATCCGGGAAGAGTAAAGCGCGCCGGCGCGATCGCATATGCGCTGCCTGGACGATCCGCTTTCACCGATACATCAACCGTGCCCGGAATCGCTTTCCCATTCTGAAACGTATAGCCAGGAACCGCGATGCGCTGCACTGAACGGAATATCAGTCCGTCAGGAGAGACAAAACGAGTCCCTTGCACTAATACTTGCGGAGTTTGCTGGGCTTCATTATATACGCTCACCGTACCGACGACATAGAATTCGCCAGTGCTCGTACCGGTCGCTGAAAATGCCTTCGTATACGAAAAATCTTTTCTGGAAAGCTGCAACGGCACTATACTTGTTGAATCAGCCGACGCGCCTTCCTGCAGGGTGATGGCGAAATTCTGGTCCTGCGCGTCTTTTTGCGTTTCCAACACGATGTGCACATTCGCCGCAGCGACACCAGCCGCATAGACGCCGCCCGTTACAAGCGCAATACCCACCACGATTGCAAATGGTTTGCGCATTTTTTTCAATGTAAATCGGCGCACTTTCTTTGAATCCGGGCGTTCCGAATGCTTGGTTCCCTCGACGCGGCCCTCTTCTTCTTTACGTTCTTTTTTCCCCATCTCCTGCTTTTCCGCGTAGAATGTTTCAAGCAGGGCGGTCTTGTCGTCCTCGCGCAATGCCTGTTCCTGCGCAAGCTCCTCGGCGATGCGCAGCATATTCGATTTGCGCCGCTGCCGCGGCTTTGCCGGAGTTTCCCGCGCTTCGCGCACCGGAACAGAAACCGACTCGCCGGATGCCTTTACGGCTTTCGCCTTTTTCTGCGACGCCGGGTCAATATCAAAAACTTTGCGTGCCATAGCGTATGGAAATTGATTTTTCTATTGTACTACAGCTCGAATCCTTTTTACACCCTGACCGATGGATTCCACCTTCTGAATCGTGAATTTTCCCACTTCGCTCGTATTGGCAACGTGCGGACCGCCGCAGATTTCCTTTGAAAAGGCGCCCAGGGAATAGACTTTCACCCGTTCCCCGTAGGTATGCTCAAAAACCCCGAGCGCGCCCTGTTTTTTTGCCTCCCCAACGGTCATTTCTTCCATGCTTACCGGCAAAGCTTCCTGGATTTTTTGGTTTACCAGACCTTCGATCTGCCTGACCTGCTCCGGCGTAATCTGATCGGGATGCGGAAAATCGAAGCGCATGCGCTCTGCGGTGATATTCGAACCTTTCTGGAACACGTGCGTGCCGAGCACCTGGCGCAACGCAGCCTGGAGCAAATGCGTCGCGGTATGGTAGCGCGTGCTGATTTCCGAATGATCCTGCAAGCCGCCTTTGAATACGCCTGCGGACGCGGTGCGGGAAAGATCCTGATGCGCCTTGTACTTCCGCGCAAATGCTTCCTTCAAATCTTCGACAACAAACTGAATACTATGGCGCACCAATTCTTCCCGAGTTAATTCTAAGGGAAATCCATAACTTTGATACATATCAAAAACGAAAGCATCAAGATCGGCCGGATTCTTCCGAAGATCATCGGCGTATTTTGTAACACGGGCAATGCCTTGCTGCAATGTTTTTTCAAACCGCTCCTGCTCAACATCCAGCTGCGAAAGAATAAACAATTGTTGTTTTTCCAATTCCGGATATGTTTCGCGATAGGCCGCGATAACCGATTGCGCAACTCCAGAGCAGAATTTCTCTTGCATTCCCAGCTGCTTGCCGTAGCGCACTGTCCTGCGAATCAGCCGGCGCAGCACGTAGCCGCGCTCGGTATTGGACGGCTCCAAGCCTTCGGCAAGAATAAACGCTGCGGCGCGCATGTGATCCGCGATAATGCGCATGGCGCGTGTTGTTTCTTCGCCAGCGCCGTATTTTTTTTCTGATAGTTCTTCGATCTTTCGAATAATCGGCTGGAATAGATCCGTCAGGTAATTGTCGTTCAAACCGTTCAATACTGCGACCGTGCGCTCCAGGCCCATGCCGGTGTCGACATTCGGTTTTTGGAGTTTCTCGAAAACTCCTGCAGCAGTTTTGTTGTACTGCATGAAGACGTCGTTCCAGATTTCAACCCAGTCGCTGCTTGTCGCGAGATCTCCTGGCGCGATTGTTTTCGGCGCAGCAGCCGCGCCGACCCAATAAAACATTTCCGTGTCTGGCCCGCACGGCCCGGTTTGGCCCGCAGGCCCCCACCAGTTTTTCGCTTTCGGCAGGTAATCGATCCTGCCCTCAAGCTGCTTGTGCGAAACCTCGCGCCACACCTGCACTGCCTCGTCGTCGCGCGGCGCGTCACGGTCTCCTGCGAACACCGACACGGCGAGCCGCGATGGATCCAAACCGAGCCAGTCTTGTGATGTCAAAAATTCCCATGACCACGCAATCGCATCCTGCTTGAAATAATCTCCGAGCGACCAGTTTCCCAGCATTTCGAAAAACGTATGGTGCGTAGTGTCGCCAACTTCCTCGATATCGTCGGTTCTGACGCATTTTTGCGCGTCAACAAGGTGCGTGCCTGCAGGATGTTTTTCTCCTAAGAGATACGGCACGAGCGGATGCATACCTGCGGTCGTAAAAAGCACGGTTGGATCGTGCTCCGGAATAAGCGGCGCGCCGGAAATTACGGTATGGCCCTTGGACGCGAAAAACGCAAGATATTTTCTACGAAGTTCTGACGCTGAAATCATATTTTTTGCATTCTTTTCTGCGTGATGCATAGTATAGCAAACTTTCGTTCGGCGTGCTTCAACACAGGCGTTTTTATCCCCTTGCGCTGCGGAGGATACGCTACAATACGCGCAGAACTGGAAAGGAGGTTTTTCCTATGGCAAAGATTACAATCGTCGTGCCAGCACTCCGGCACACTTTGCCCAAAGAAGAAGCAACGCGGAGAGAACGACGCGCGCGCCTTATGAATCTCCTCTACCAACGGTTCGGAGCCAAACATTTCAGCATTGTTTGGCCCCAGCCAGACACCGCAACGTTCTCCTATACAAAAAATGGAGAACAAATCATCTTGGAAGGATCGATTATCATTACCGATACGACGGTGGAGATAATCGCGGAAAGCCCGAGTCCTGCTGGGATAAACAAAGAAACGTTGGAAGCCGAGATTTTAAAAATAATCCAGGCGCGCGCAGAGACATTTACGCCACAGCTTCTTCCCCTGACTCGGCTCGATTAGAGCCGAGTCACCGTCTCTTCATGCAATCACCGCGCCGCCGAGCATTGTTTTATTCTTGTACAGCACGATGGACTGCCCTGACGCAACGCCGGTCGAAGTCGTTTTGAAATGCACGCGTACGGTTTTCTCGCCGGTGCGTTCGACAATAGCCGGTCGTAATTCCTGCCGATACCGATAGCGTGCGCGGCACGAAAGTGGAAATGAAACGGCTTCGATCCAATTCGCGTCAAACGCATCGATATCTTTTGAAAAAAACTTTTTCACGTATGGTTCGCGCGACACATACAGTGTGTTCGTTTTCGCATCTTTTGCCACAACCATAAACGGCTCGCCGCCGCCGATGCCGATGCCCTGTCTCTGGCCGATAGTGAAAAACTGCATGCCCTGATGACTGCCGATTTCGCGCTCCATGCGTTTGCCGTTCGCGCCAAAGGATACGTCGATGATTTGACCCCGATGCTGCGGTACATAGTGGCTCAAAAAGTTCCTGAACTTGACTTTGCCCACGAAACACAAACCTTGAGAGTCTTTTCTTGTCGCATTGACCAACCCATGCTGCGCCGCGATTGCGCGCACCTCGGGCTTCGTGAGATCGCCAATCGGAAACAGGCAATGGCGAAGCTGTTCCTGCGTCAGCGTCCACAGGAAATACGACTGGTCTTTGTTTAGGTCTTTCGCGATTGACAGGCGGCGGGAATGCGCTTCTGTCAACCGATAATTCGAAAATTCCTGCGATTTTCGATTATCTGCATTCTCGCCCTGGCGACCCCTGCGGGGACCAAGCTCGCCAGGGTTGCGAAAGCTTTCCATAAGCGCGTTCCCGCCGCCTACTCCAGCTTCCGCAAAGGACATATGAACAGGACCGGATCGCGCCTGATATTCTGAAAAGGAATTCTCGGATCCAGCAAAAGCTCGGTTTCCGCTCTCGGCGGAATTTTGCTGGGGGGAGTATAGGGCATCGCTTGCCGCAGGAACAAGCGAATGACCGGTCTTTTTCGGAATATCAGGCGCGATTCGTACATAGTGGCCGGTCGCGATATACTGCGCTCCCATGGCCAATGCCTTTTTCAAAAATAAACCGAATTTGATTTCCTTATTGCACATCACGTCGGGATTGGGCGTGTTGCCGTTTTTGTATTCGCGGAGAAAATACTCGAACACGAGCGCGCGGTATTCGTTTTCGAAATCCCATGTGTAGAGCGGTATGCCGATCTGCTGAGCTGCAGAGCGCGCAAAGCGCTGATCTTCTTCCCACGTACACCACACGCTCTCGGAAATATTCTGCGTCCAATTTTTCATGAACACGCCCACGACATCGAATCCGCGCCGCTTCAAAAGCAAAGCAGCGACCGACGAATCTACCCCGCCCGACATACCCACGAAAACAGTTGTATGCGAAGTGCTCATAAAAATCGATCAATTAAAAATCTGCCTGGAAAAACTCTATCTTGTCTCTTTTCCCGCGAGAAGTAAACCTTATTTCTTGCGTTACTCCCCTGTTTTTTGCTCCTCTGCAGGTTTTTCTTCCGCGGCAGCTTCGTTTGGCTTTCCCGTTTGCGTTTTTTCTTCGCGCTCTTTCACCTGTGCCACCACATCGCGCAACAAGACCGACAAATCCGGTCCTGCTTTTTTCTTTTCGCGCGCCGACGCGCGCGATATTTTTTCCTCCTGTTCTTGCGCATTCGGTTGCTCCTCCGAAACGCGGATTTTTTCGCGCGGCTCCCGGAAAGAACGATGCGAACGCGCAGTCGACTCCTGTGCTTGTCCCGAAGAATCCGAACGGGCTTTTTCCGCCTGCACAACTTTCAGACAGTTTTTGCAGTAGACCGGCCGCTTAGGATCGGGTTCAAACGGCACGAGGATGCTTTTGCCGCAGCGCGAACACGTCGCCTCGTGCATCACCGGAGGAATAGAAGCATCGTGCCCATCCTGCCCCTGATCTTTGGAACGCTGCGCGAATTGCTCCACGATCTGCTTTTCCACTTCTTCGCGAAGCGTACCGTACTTCGTGCGCGAACGTTCAATGATTTCATTCTCGAACGTCTGCAAAGGAAGCGGTTTGGGCGGCAGCGTTTGCGCCAAAAACGGCTGTGACGTGACGCCATCCACCATCAGTTTGATATAGAAATTGAAATTCGGCAGATTCACCAGATCCTGCGCGATGATATTCGGCTCGAATTCTTTTTCCAGAATCTGGGCATCGCGCGCGCCGATCCGAAATACCGCCATCGTACCCACGTTGCCGAGAATCGCCGACTGGATGGTCTCGGGCACTTGTTCGATATACTGATGTCCCAACGTCAATGACAGGCGATACTTGCGCGCTTCCGCCAAAATACTGATGAACGATTCGGTCGCGAAATTCTGAAACTCGTCGATGAGCAGAAAAAAGTCCTTGCGATCCTGCTCGGGCGTATCGATGCGCGACATGGCCGCCTGCTGCAACTTCGTAATCAGCAAACCTCCCAGGAGCGCGGCGTTGGATTCGCCGATGAGCCCGGTCGGCAGACGCATAATCATGATTCTGCCTGTATCCATAATCTCGCGCAAATTCATCTTTGATTTAGGCTGGCCGATGATATTGCGAATCAACGGATTGGACACGAACTGGCCGACTTTGTTCTGGATCGGCGCAATTGCCTCAATTTGAAATCTATCCTGATAGCGCGCGAATTCATCCGTCCAGAAACCCTTGACGACCGGATCCGTAAGATTATCTACGACTTCTTTGCGGAAAAACTTGTTCGCGAGCAGGTTCGATACGCCCAAAAACGTCGCGTCGGGATATTCAAGAAGCGCCAGAAGCGTGTTATTCAAAATATATTCCATTCTTGGCGACCACACGTCGGGCCAGATTTTTTTAAACACGCTCAGCAGTCCGGACGCTACGCTGTGGCGCATTTCATTGCCCACGCGTTCCATCGGATTAAACGCAATCGGAAAATCGACGTCCGCGGGATTGAAATACACCACGTCGTCCAGGCGACTGCGCGGCACCATTTTCAGCAGACGCTCCGAGTACTCGCCGTGCGGATCAATCACGCCGATGCCATGCCCGGACACGATGTCGTTTACCGCAATCGTGTCCAAAATCGTCGTCTTGCCGACGCCGGACCGGCCGATGATATACATATGCCGCCTGCGATCATCCGTTTTAATGCCGAATTTTGTTTCCTGGTCGCGGAACGTTGTTTTGCCGATGAGTGCGATATCGTCTGACATAGAAATAAAAAATCAAAAAATTGGTTCGCGAAACAAAATGCGTTATAGGGTTGGAAGATTCGACGGCGGGCCTTGCGTCTTGGTCTGCACGCGCGTAAGACCGGACGAACCGATCTGGCTAATCGGAAAATGATACAGCGTCGCCAGCTCCTCGGTGCTCAAAATCATCTTTTCCATGAACTTTTCCGTATCCGCTTCGTCGATAGAACGGTCTTTGTACGCGTCGAACAGCGCGCGGGCGTTGTTCAAATCGATATTGCCGCCGAACAGCCATTTGATCACGAGCGGCTTGCCTTCCGGCTTTTTTTCTTTGAATCCGTTCGAATTGGAAATCGTGAAAGAGCGGAAATACGATTTGATGGCATTGCTCATTCCTTTCTTGTCGAAAATCGTTTTGGGCGCGTGATAGAGCACGCGAATCGCGCATTCATAGACCGGATGCGACAATTTGTCTTCCGCCTCTTCGAATTTACTCTTCTGTCCGGGCGTGAGCGATTGTACAGTTGCTTCTTTTGCCTCTTCCTTTTTCTCCGCTTTCGCGGCGCCTATACCGCCGATCGAATAAACATATTCAACCGTCATATCCAGAAAACCATTAATGAATTTTGCAAACTCTTCCGCTATGCCGGACGACTTCGGTTCTGCCGCCTTTTTCCCAAGAAGCTCATCGAGTTTTTTCTTTGATTCGTCTTTCCATGATCCCGCCTGCGGCTTCGTCAAACCTCTGATAAGAATCTGCACCCAAACCTCTTCTCCCGCGCGCAGATGGCTCATGATTTCCAGAAGCGGCGCCAGAGAATCCAAACGCTGTTCCTCGACGCGCGATTCGAAAAAGTCGTACGTTTTGATCGGAAAAGTCGGCGCTTCGTTGAGCTGCAAATCAGCGCCCCACATATCGATATACTGATTCGGCAACGCGTTAAAACGGGAAACGTAATCGCTGACTTCCTCAATCGCCATCTGCGGATACTGGGAACGGAGTTGGGTCTCAATGAGTTTACGGAAATCTTTTGGCGTATGCACGAAGAACGAAATGCCTTCGTACGCGCTCACGATTTCAAAGGATATCCAGAGCGGCACCTTGCCTTCCTGGTACGGAATTTTTTTATCCAGCAATTCTTCAAGCCAGGAATCCGGCGTACTCGCAATCGCCTGCAGGCCGGAAAATACCTGCTCCATTGCTTTCGGCGTTGTCAAAACATCGCGCGGAACCTTCAGCTGGAGCGTTACCCAGGAAATGGATCCGACGAACTTATCCTTGTGGTACGAAATCCAATACTCCAAAAATATGGAAAACAAAACAGGCGGCACGATGAGCCACCACCACGTTGCAAATCCCTTCAGTAACACGGAAAGCACGTCATTGAGGACGCGGGAAGCAAAATCAGACGAAGGAAAAAGAGAATCGAAGTTCATACGCTCCCCCGTATTGTAACGAATTCCGAAAATGCGCGCAATGCGCGCCTTTATATTTCTTCCGTCGAACGCGGAATCCTGCGCAAACTGTATTTGCCCGAGGCATCCTTGGCGAAGAATTTCTTGTTTTGGAGATTGATGAAAATCGTCGACGCTTTCACCAGTTTCTGCTTCTGCACCCGCCTGGTGACTTCCTGAAGCGAAAGCGGCTTTCCCGCTTTCTTCATAATATCCGCGATGATTTGGCGCACAGTTCCGCCCGCATATCCCCACTCTTTGAGCGCGTACAAACCGCGCCCCACGAGCACGAATCCCGGATTGCGAATCAATTCATTGTGCACCGTCTGCGCGCGCACCGTACGCGACCACACCGGATGGAAATCCGATGTCACGCTTGCGTGCTGATTGATTGACTGCGCCAATTCCCGGAAATGGAGCGGCTTGCCGGCTTTCTGGAGTACAAGCAACGCCTTGTCCCCCACGTTCGCCGGCGCAATCTCTTTCATATGCGCCATACCGATGAAACCAAACGGATTGAAGAGCACGCGTGCGCTCAACGATACATACGACATCACTATGCCGGGTTTGGTCGTTTTGATGCCGGATTTTTTCGCGGTATCAAAGACAAAGGATTCCATCTGCTCGGTGGCAATAGGCGCAGAGCGTTTTGCCAGCGCTCGTTCGAAATTTTTCACGAATCCAAGCACGCGCTCCGCGCTCGCGCGATCCATTGCCCACAGCGCCCGATGCGCATCATCCGAAGGAATGAAAACGAACTGTTTATTCAAAAGAAGAAGAAATCTGATTTGGGGTTCGCTTTGTTCCGGTTCGTTCAGAACATACGCGAGTTCGTGCAAAAACCGCTTTTCTTCGCGCACGCCGTCAAAATGCCGCAGGTGCTCTGCTACGGTTTTATAAACACGATCCAAAGACGAAGGGAGGCGTTTCGCGAGCTGCAAAAGCCCCGCGCTTTCAATCTGGCGCACGCGCTCGCGGGTAATCTTTAAATCTTTCCCGATCGTATCAAGCGTTTCCTGTTTTCCCGTTTCCAAACCCAGACGCCGCGAAAGGATGATGCGCGTCCGATCAGGAACATTCTGTAAAATTTCTCGCACTAATGTTTCGATCATAATCAGGCGCCCGTTTATGGCGGGCCATCTTCAGTAATCCTTTAGATATTAGAATATCACATTCAATAATGCGGGTCAAGTGAAAAAAGGACCCTTTTCCCTGTTTGTCAGCGGATGTCATCTAGAAATCCATCTCCGTGCGGCATAACATAGCGCGCAAGACTCTTGCAATAATCAAATACTCCGACAAATAAGCCGTTCCGGAACCGCCTGCCAGAAAATATAACCGCCATATCCTGGACAAAAAGCGTCGGGCCGATCTTGCCGATGCGGCGCGCCAGGTCATAATCTTCAATACCGTTCAAATCAGCGCGGAACCCGCCGCTTTGCTCATACGCCCGGCGCCGCACGGCAAAATTAAAGCCATTGAGCCACTGATATCCGACGATCACCGCCCCCGCCCGAAGCACAACGGGCTGAAGCGCGTTATATGCCGTATTGGTAAATCTGCTGCAATCATGGATCGTGCTCGAACTGCTCGCTGCGGCCAATCTCGGGTTCCGAGCGAATACGCTTCCGATAGTTTCAATCCAGTGTTCCGGCACGCGGGCATCCGCATCCGTCGAAGCGATAATCTCTCCGCGCGCAGCTGCGAATCCGGTTTTGCGCGCCTGCCCTCTTCCCTTGCGCGATTCGAATACGATACGCAACGGCACACGCGCCATATACGATGTCGCGATTTCCTGCGTGCGATCCGTTGAGTTATTATCCACAAGAATGATTTCGAAATCAAAATGTGTGCGCTGATGCACAAACGATTCAAGACACGAACCGATCAGCGCCTCTTCGTTATATGCAGGGATAACAACGGATATCATACAAAATGGTTAGAGCGCATTGCCATCGGTGAAACGAACTGTCCCCAGAATCGCATCGAGCAGTGCGAATGCGCGACGGGAATCGAATTCCTGCACCGTGCCGGGCTCGTAATTCTGGATATTGCTCGTATGCACGGTGAGCGCGAACTCATAACAGCGTTGCTTGAACTTCGTGCGATAAACAACCGATTCATAGATGTTCCCCGCGCCCACGCCGGTGCTCGTGGCGACCTGATACACAACGTTATTAACCGTCCGTTGGTATGCGGCGCCGGGATTTTCAAGCGTTGAAAACGAAAAGCATCCATTCAATGTTTTCTGATCCGCGCCGGAACTCACCGTCATATACGCTTCGCCGAAATTTGTTTTCGGATTCTGATACGCGTCCTGCGGAAAACGCACTTGCGCGACCGGACTCCCCCAGAATCCGCCCGCAACCGCATCGCCTTCGCGCAATTCGAAATCTCGCGGATATGAAAACGCGATTCCTTGGCGCTCATTCGTCGTTTTCACGAAGAAATTCCCTTCGTACGTTTTCCAGCCATTCGGCGCGTACGACGGCACACCCACATTCGTGCGCGGCAGCACCGATTTTCCGATGCCGTACCCAACGATGACAACCGCCGCAACAGAAAACACTGCTCCCGTCAACCATACATACTTATTCATAGGAATGAAGATACCTCTCTATCTTAATTCTAACACCAGCGGCTCGGACTGCAAAGAATGCGTTTTTACGCAATTCCCCTGCGCGCGCGCGCTTCGTCTTGTTTGGTCAAAAACTGCTTGCGTAAACGAACGCTCACGGGCGTAATTTCCAGATATTCGTCGTCCGACATGATTTCAAGCCCCCGCTCGATGCTCAATTCGTACGGCGGATAGAGCACAATCGCTTCATCCCCGGATGCCGTGCGCACATTGGTCAGATCGCGACCTTTCGTCGGATTCACGTACATTGCTTCGCCTTTGGACGTATTGCCGATAACCATGCCTGCGTACACGTCGATGCCCGGGCTGATGTAGAGCGTGCCGCGCAGCTGAAGATTCCAAAGCGAATAGCCGATGACTTTTCCGGATACCATGGATGCCATGGAGCCGACCGTCCGCTTCTTGATTTCCCCCGCGTACGGCTTGAATCCGATCACGCGCGACGAGAGAATCCCTTCGCCTTTCGTGTCGGTCATGAACTGATTCCGGTATCCGAGCAGTCCCCGCGTCGGCCCTTCAAGCGTCAGGCGCACGGTCTCGCCGTGGTTTGCGATATGCTGGAGCACGAACGCGCGCGCGCCGAGCTTCTCAATGACAACGCCCTGATATTCGGACGGCACGTCCGCGATTACCTCTTCGAACGGCTCGGCGCGCGCGCCGTCGGTCTCGTGGATAATCACCTGCGGCTGCGACACTTGCAGCTCATATCCTTCGCGGCGCATATTTTCCAAAAGAATCGCAATGTGCAGTTCGCCCCTGCCGGAAATCAAAAAAGCATCCGGCCTGGAGAAATCAACGCGCAGTCCCACATTCACTTCGAGTTCGCGCTCCAGGCGCTCCCGAAGCTGGCGCGACGTCACGTATTTTCCTTCCCTGCCCGCAAACGGCGAATTATTCACGAACAGATTAAGCTGGATTGTCGGCTCATCCACAGCAATCGCGGGAAGCGCCGGCGCCTGTTCGTCAGTCGTCACCGTTTCTCCGATATAAATATCCGGAATGCCGGCGATCATGACAATGTCACCCGGCTTTGCTTTCGGAATCTCCACGCGCCGCAATCCTTCGAAGGTAAACACCTTCGCGATTTTTCCCGCGCGCAGCACTCCATCCGGCTTTTTCACGAATACGCTCTGGCCCGTGCGCGCAGTTCCTTCATAGACTCTTCCGATTGCAAGCCTGCCGAGGAAATTATCGTACGCGAGATTGAACGGCTGGAATTTGAACGCAGCGTCGGCCGGCGCATTGCTCGCAACCGCAACATGGGACACAATCGCATCCAAAAGCGGCTTCAAATCGGATGATGCATCATCCAAGCGCTGCTTTGCAATGCCTTCCCGCCCCACGGCGTACACTACGGGAAAATTAATCTGCTCGTCATTGGCGCCAAGTTCCAAAAACAATTCGAGCACCTGTTCTTCGCACCTGCGCGGATTTGCCGCGGTTTTGTCGATTTTATTGATCACCACGATGGGTTTCAACCCGAGCTCGAGCGATTTTTTCAGCACGAAGCGCGTTTGCGGCATCGGCCCTTCCTGCGCATCCACGACGAGCAGCACGGAATCAATCGCGCGGAGCACCCGTTCGACTTCGGATCCGAAATCCGCGTGGCCCGGCGTATCGACGATATTGATTTTCGTTCCCTGATACTCAAGAGACGCATTCTTGGAATAAATCGTAATGCCGCGCTCCTGTTCCAAGGCGTTTGAATCCATCGAAATGCCTTCGCTGACGGCTCCGGTCTGGCGCATGAGAGCATCGGTCAAGGTCGTCTTGCCGTGGTCAACGTGGGCGATAATCGCGATATTCCTGATATCCATACCTGTACAAAATAAAAAAGCCCGTTCGGCTTATTTTCAGTATCCGTTTGGAAACATCACTATACCACGTTCAGACCCCGAATGCCACTCTTTCTCCTGTTATTCGGTCCGCAGATCCGCGATACAGAAATAATCGCCCTGGTGCGAACGCTCTGCGAATATGTGCTACAATAATCGCATATGACAGGACAATGGGGATACGGGAGTTCCATGATGGGCGCAACAGGACTCTTCGGTTTCATCACCTGGCTGGTGGTGTTCGTCGACCTGATGCTCCTGGGAATTCTCCTGTGGAAGAAAATCTCGAAACAATAATCCCTGTTTTGAGTGCGAAAACCGCCCGACCGGGCGGTTTTCGTTTTCTGCGCATTTTCGTATTATTCTCTGCTGTTCTCGTCCTCTTTTATTTTCCCGATCGTCCGCCGAATTGCACTCAAAACAGACATGCAGCACCAGCTAACCTCCCGTACCATACTCCCTTCCTATCCCATACTCCCTTCTTC
>DAIDAW010000060.1 GCA_027310425.1 bacterium
TCCTCCGATATTGCGTATTTCAAGGCGTTTGGTTCCGTTGGTGCGCTATAAAATTCTGACAGGCGAAGACACTAAAGAACTGGGCCTTGCGCTTATGGAGCCAACTCAGCAAGAAAGGCTTTTAACCCGCAAAGAAATAGATTTTTCTTATACTTTTGACAATAAGGCGAGGTTTCGGGTTAATATTTTTTTTCAGAAAAGCGAAATCAGTATATCTATGCGTCAAATTCAGATGAAAATAAGGACGATAGAAGAATTGAATCTGCCGCCAGTAACTCATGAGTTTACACGGCCGGCGCAGGGATTTGTTATTATCACCGGCCCATCAAGCCACGGAAAATCTACGACGCTCGCCGCGATGATTGATGAAATAAATCAGGAAAAATCCATGCATATCATAACTATTGAAGATCCGATAGAATATATTTTTACCGATAATAAATCCATTATTGAACAGCGCGAATTATACCAGGATACTCTTTCATTTGCCGGGGCTTTGCGCGCGGCGTTCAGGCAGGACCCGGATGTTATAATGC
>DAIDAW010000061.1 GCA_027310425.1 bacterium
GGCCTCACCGGCGTGGTCGGGCCGAACGGTTGCGGCAAGTCGAATCTCGTCGAGGCCCTGCGCTGGGTGATGGGCGAAAATTCCTATAAAAACATGCGCGCGTCCGGCATGGACGACGTGATCTTCTCGGGCGGCGGCTCGCGCCCGGCGCGCAACTTCGCCGAAGTCGGCCTCGTCCTCGACAATACCGCCCGCCTCGCGCCGGCGGCCTTCAACGACGCCGATACGATCGAGGTCACCCGCCGCATCGAGCGCGAGCAGGGCTCGACCTATCGCGTCAACGGCAAGGAAGTCCGCGCCCGCGACGTGCAGCTTCTGTTCGCCGACGCCGCCACCGGCGCGCGCTCGCCCTCGCTGGTGCGGCAGGGCCAGATCGGCGAGATCATCTCCGCCAAGCCGCAGGCCCGCCGCCGCATTCTGGAGGACGCCGCCGGCGTCGCCGGTCTCCATACCCGCCGCCACGAGGCCGAGCTGCGGCTCAATGCGGCGTCCGAAAATCTCACGCGCCTCGAGGACGTCCTGAAACAGGTCGAGAG
>DAIDAW010000062.1 GCA_027310425.1 bacterium
GCCCATCCCCGGGGCAACGAGCTTCATCCCGACTTTTTTTCCGGAAACTCTTATGTTTGTGAGCATTCCCGCCTCAAAAATGAGCTGCCCCGTGTGCGGGTCCTTTATCTGTTTCAAGACTTTCATTACGGAATCGGGAATCTGAGAAGAAGTTTCAGCCTTTTTTCTTTTGGAGCTTTTGGCTATCGGTTTTGGCATGCAATTTTATGGATTCCGAAGTTATATAAGCGTTGCGGAAGGCGCGAATATGCAACAAAATAATAGTGTGGTGGACTGGGCGAGATTCGAACTCGCGGCCTCTTGCTTTTTCTTTTTTATTGGCTTTCGCCAACATGCCTCTTTTTGATTGAGCTTTTTCTCGCGAGAAAAAGCTCATGCGAAGCAAGTGTCATTCCAACTAGACCACCAGCCCATCATATTAATTTGCAATTAAAGCTTTTTAAGTTTCTTGCTGATTGCCAAATTTTTCTTTATCATTTCGAGAAGCAGCTCGAATTCCGTGTAGCCGTATTCCTGATTGATATGTCCTGCAT
>DAIDAW010000063.1 GCA_027310425.1 bacterium
CTATCAGTTCGGCGACCCGCTGACCCTGCCCAAAGGCCGGGGCACGACTTACACCGCCACCCGCTTCAACCGCGTCCCCCTGCCCTTCGCGCCGATCTCCGAAGGCGTCCCGCCTGTCGGCCAGCAGATGACCATCTCCCAGGTCAGCGCCACGGCGCAGCAGTGGGCGGACAAGATCACCATCACCGACGTTGCGGAGCTGACCATTAAGCATCCGCTGGTCGACCAGGCCAAACGGCTCCTCGCCCTTCAGATCGGCGAGACCTTCGACCGCAACACCTTCAACACGTTGCTGGCCGGAACGCAGGTCAACTTCGTGAACTCGCGCGGCGCGCGCGCAAGCCTCGTGGCGGGCGACGTGCTCAATCCCTTCGAGATCAATCGCGCTTCGGCGATGCTCTACAACATCGGCGCCCCGCGCTTCATGGGCGACGAGGACACGAACATCAAACTGAAGGCGGATGACGGCGAGCCGAAGGCGGCGGCCAACCCGCGCGGCCATGCGCACTACGCCGCCATCCTGCATCCG
>DAIDAW010000064.1 GCA_027310425.1 bacterium
ACACGTATCAATCGGTTGTGACTGGAATATGTATTCTGAGAAGTTACCCTTACTTCAATCAATCCCGACATATCGTTATATTGATATTTATTGTCATTTTCTTCGAGCTCGATTACATCTTGACTTGCCATTGGTGGCAGTTCACCAGGATTTATCGTTGCGGACATTACTCGATTCAAGAAATATATTACATGCTCTGATTGATCATACAATGCAGTGTAATTTTTTGGACCGATTTTATCAAATACTACTTCTTCAAATGGATTACCATCAATATCAAAGTATTTGAACTCTTTCACCATCAACATATCTGTTGGAAAGGCAAACAATAAGTTATCCAGAATGAATTCCATCGTAGGATCTAACTTTACTGTTTTCCCGACATATAATTGATCAGGAAAAAATTTACTATGTACTACTGATGGTGTTGTTGGTTTAGCAAATGGATTTATCACAACTTGTTCCTCAATTGGTTTATTTCGACCGATATATTTTCTGAACCAAAACCAGAGAATATAACATACAAT
>DAIDAW010000065.1 GCA_027310425.1 bacterium
GTGATTTCCTGGCTTTTTTTCTTGATTCTTCCCTCGGGAATTTCACCGTTCTTGATTGCTTCATAAACATCGTCTTCAAGCGGTTCTAATTTTATGTAGAAACTATTATGCTTGTTGGGGCTTCTTCCTTCAATTTCTGGAGATGATTTGTTGACTGTTTCTCTGTAAACAACAATTGGAGGAGAAGTTTTGACATCTAAATTTTTTTCTGTCCTAATCCTATTTTCAATAATTTCCAGATGCAATTCCCCCATTCCAGAAATCAAGCTTTCCCCTGTCTGCTCATTGATTTCAACTTTTACAGAAGGGTCCTCTTTTCCAACTTGTTTTAAAATCTCAATCAGCTTCGGCAAGTCCATTAATTTTTTTACTTCGATGGATTTTGTGACAACAGGCTCGAAAATATGTTTCAATTCCTCAAATGAAGTTTCTGGTTCAAGCGTTACGGTTTCTCCTGCCTCTCCAGTAATCCCCGAAATTGCAAGAACATTTCCAGGACCAATCTCATCAATCTGCTCCGGCT
>DAIDAW010000066.1 GCA_027310425.1 bacterium
GTCTTCATCACGACAACGAAGTGCAGCTTGCCGTCGTTAATTTGCGGCTGAATCTGCATTACGCACGGGCTGCTCGACTTTTCCCTTTTTGGAGAAAACTTGTCCAAGTCGCGCTTGGGAATCCAGGTGTGCATCACCACGCTCCTGCGGCTCGGGTCTTTCTTGAAGGTGTCTATCGCCATCTGCACCTGGTCTATCACGCGGAGGTTGCATTTCCCGTCGCAAAGCTTTTTTACCAGTTCGTCGCGCTTCGCTTCGTCCTTCACCACATTCGGCCAGTCAGCGCGGACCTCGCAGTCCGGATAGTTTCGCAGCCTTCCGAAATAGGTGTAGTCGAAGGTGTTCTCCTTCTCCGTGTCCTCCATTCCGAAAACAAAATTTTTCGCGTATTTCTCCGCCATGTCGCGCTGCAGTATCGCCGAAGAATGCAGACGCGGCTCGGCCGCGGGATTCTTCACATGGATGAACATCTGGCATTCGCGCGAGCCCGTCTTGAAGTCGGGCGCGTCAACCCACTTGGAG
>DAIDAW010000067.1 GCA_027310425.1 bacterium
GGTCAAGCTCGGATTGCACGAGAAGGAAGTGATGTGACCATAGTCAGCTTATCTTATATGACAATAGAAGCACTACAAGCGGCAAACTATTTAGAAAAATTTAATGTTTCGTGTGAAATTGTAGATTTAAGGACAATTCGACCATTGGATTGGGAAACTATTTTAAATTCTATTCAAAAAACACAACGTTTAATTGTGTTAGATACTGGAGTGGAAACAGGATCTGTTGCTGGTGAAATTATTGCACGAGTTTGTATGCAACATTTTACTATCTTAAAACATCCGCCTGTTCGTATTGCAATGCCGGATAATCCTGAGCCTACAAGCTTTGGTTTGACGAAACATTTTTATCCAACTTCTGAAAATATTGTTGAAAGTATTGCTGACATGCTATCGCTCTCTCTTGATATTTCAGAATTAACAAAAAGTCGTAAACATCCTCACGATGTACCTGGAGACTGGTTTAAAGGACCATTTTAAAAAGGAAATAAATATGCCACAAATTGATGAATTCATTAGTTT
>DAIDAW010000068.1 GCA_027310425.1 bacterium
ATGTCGGAGAGGAAATCACCAAGCATCAAGGCGAGGTACGCGGGCCAGAAACTGACGACGCCCTCGCGCCACAAAAGTCCGCCGGTCAGCATGACGACCGTTCCTTCGAGGTACGAGCCGGCAAAGAGCAGGACGTATTTCGAAGCCTCGAGAAAGGAGATGGCCTGCGAGAGAGCGTCCATATGTCTCAAGTAGTATACTACCCCTATGATAGCCGAGTCGCGCACCGCGCTCCCGCTCCACCGGCACCCCGCGCCGCATCGCGAGTTTTTCCGGCGCTACCGGCACTATGGCGCACAGCAGGAGTTCCGCGTGTCCGTCCTTCTTTCCGTTCTCACCTTTGCCGCAAGCCTCGTCGCGTCGTTTTATGCCATCGCCTATGCAACAGAACGCGCGAGCAACCCCGTCACCGACATCATTCTCTCCAACATGCCGGTCTTCAACGTCGACCGTCTGTTCGTCTACGGCACCGTGCTCGTGGTCTTCTTCGGCATCCTCCTTATCGCCGCGCACCCCAAGCG
>DAIDAW010000069.1 GCA_027310425.1 bacterium
GGGTCACATCATGTTTAACAACGATGGGGATCACTGGTCATTCTGGGCTACAGATGATCCTGATGGCTTCCGGCTGAGTAGTGAAGGTAAAAACCAGATTGGCCTATCTGTACCAAATACAGCCCTGGCAAGACTCTTTCACAATTCTCTTCAGCGGAAGGTTCCTATACCTTCTTTATTTTACGTTCAGGAAACTAATTCTGAAATAGATGGGTTTCCTGTAGCGGAGATATTAACTAAAAAAACCGTCGATGAGATGGGAAAGGAGTAATTATGATTATAGGATTATCTGGTTATGCTGGATCTGGTAAGGATACAGTAGGTAAAATTATTCAATGGCAAAAAACCCGTTCTGATATTGCTTTATCATCTTTTGAACTATTATCTAAACAAGAGCAGAGTTATAACTGGCAAATCAAAAAGTTTGCTGGACCTCTTCGTAAGGTAGCTGCTATTCTCCTGGGTATGGATGAAGAATTTCTGCACACAGACGAATTTAAGCAGATGGTTTTACCTCAGC
>DAIDAW010000006.1 GCA_027310425.1 bacterium
GCGCCAAGATAGTTGGCAATGGTCAATTGCCCGGACGGCCTGATGCCGGATACGATGCGCATAGTTGTCTGTTGTGCCATAGGTTTATTGTAACTTATTTTCTCGAAAAAGAAGATTGAAAGGCTCTTGAAAACAAAAAGCCCTTGCAAGCTTTTGAACACGCGCGCTCAAAAACCTGCAAGGACCTTCTGAAAGGTGGTGCCACCTCGCTTTATTTTCTTTTTACATTGGAAAACTCCCTTTCGGGAGCCGTCAATGCAAATAAGAAAACCTTATTCGTGACGAGCTCCGATAATTCGACACTCGTTGCTGGCTTTCTACAGTTTCGCCTCTGTGGCGCATCCGCGCCCTGCTCCCCGGTTCCAACCTTCCGGATCAGCGCATTTCGAGATTGTCTTTATATTATAGCACGGATATAGAGAAAAAGCAATGGTTCAAAAACGCCTTGGTAAGGCGTTTTTGAACCATGTTTCGTATATTCGTATTTTCTCTTCTTCGGCTTCTATAGCCGCTTGATGATCGGGATGATCATGGGCCGGCGCTGGAGTTTCGAATTCAGGTATTCGCCCAGTTTTTCGCGGATCGCGTTTTTCATGCCCAGATCGTTGTTTTCGTCATGGTGCGTCTGGCGCATCGGCTCTTTTTCCACGGCCGCGCGCACGCGCCTGCGCATTTCCTGCACAAGGTCGCGCGCATCTTTCATATAAATGAATCCGCGCGACACGATGTCTGGATCCGATACGAGCCTGTTGTTCTTCAGCACCACGATCGTGATGACAACACCTTCTTCGGCGATAGTTTTACGGTCATTGAGCATTGCGCCGGATGCATCGCCGATGAATGCGCCGTCCACGAACACATGATCGGTCGGAACTTTGCGGTTCGTCGCGCGCAGCCCTTTGGCATCGAACTCCGCGATTTGTCCGTCGTCGAGCACGACAATATGGTCTTTTTTGATGCCGGTTTCCTCGGCGAGCTTGGCTGCTTCGCAGAGCATATAGTGATAGGCATACGTGGGGATGTAATAGTCCGGCTTGATCTGTCCGAGCATGCTGATATTGTCTTCGCGGTTTGCATGCCCTGACACATGGATATCCATAATCTCGTTGTGGATGACGTGGTCCGACTGGCGGTAGATTTCGTCTTTGAGTTTCTGGATTGCGTGCTCATTGCCTGGAATGACCGACGAGGAGAAAATGACCGTGTCAGATTTTTTCATTTTCAGATGGCGGTGGTATCCGCTCACGGCCCTCGAAAACGCGGCATTCTCTTCGCCCTGGGCGCCGGTGATGATAATCACGAGCTTGTGGTCCGGATACTTGTGCACATCCTCCATTTTGATGAGCGTATCTTTTTTTGCTTTCACGTACCCCAGGTCCTTGGCGATTTCGATGTTCGTTTTCATGCTGTAGCCGTCGAGCGCGACTTTTTTGTCGTATCGTTCTGCGGCACTGATAATCCAGTCGATGCGCTCAATTTGAGACGCAAACGTCGCGATAATAACCCGCCCTTTTGCCTCACTGATGATTTTGTTCAGATTCCGTTTCATAACCGGCGCAGTGGTGCTGGGGCGCACGTCGGTGACGCCGAGCGCTTCACCCATGAGCACGGAAGGATGTTTGATATCAGCGAGGAACGAATAGTCGATGAGCGCTTTGCCGCGTTCGTCTTTTTCCATGGTCCAGTCGCCCAGATGAATGACTGATCCGTCGGGCGTCTCAACGATAACGCCCACGGCATCCATGATTGAGTGTTCAACCTGGAAAAACCGCACGCGCAATGCGCCGAACGTGAATACGTCGCCGATATTCTTGATGGCAATGGTCTTGAGATTCTTGACGCCGCGGGGGTCGTAATCGTACTGCCGGCGCTTGAGCAGGGCGAGCGTGAGGGGCCTGCCCACGACCGGCGGGAACTTCAACTGTTCCAGAAGGATCGGGGCGGCGCCCACATGGTCCAGGTGCGCATGCGAAAACAGAACCGCCCGGACGCGCGACTCCTTTCCTTTCAAGTATTCGACGTTCGGAACGATGTAATTGATGCCCGGCATGTCGTCCTCCGGGAACTGCAGTCCCATGTCGAGGACGAGGATGTCGGTGCCGTATTCGAATACGGTCATATTCCGCCCGACTTCTTCCATGCCGCCCAGCGGGATAATCTTCAGTTTTGGTTTTGCGTCAAGCTGTTGCTGCGTTTCCTGGGCGGTCGCTGGTGACGTGGATTGTGGGGTGCGGCGTTGCGTTTCTTTTGCGCGGCGCGCGAACATTCGTTTTTTCGGTGGCATACGAGTTATTTGTTTTTCGTTTGTTTATTTTGTTTTATATTCCGTGTACGGCAATTCGACATAAGCGCCGCGTGCGGAATAAAATATGTGCCCCCGAGAGGAGTCGAACCTCCATGAGATTGCTCTCACAAGCTCCTGAAGCTTGCGCGTCTGCCATTCCGCCACAGGGGCATATTGCAAAGTGCGGGACGTATTTGCCAAGTAGATTTTCTCCTCCGATGTTTTTCCGGAGGCCGGTTATCCGTCGGTTTCGGTTTCCTGATTCTTCGCTGAGGTTTATCGCGGGACATCCTTGCTGTAATTTAAGCAGGGAGGCCATGATACTTTTTACGCATGCGTGCGCGAAAACCCTGTCAGCTGCGCCGCAAATTCCGCTTGAATTGTTCTTGGACCGTATTCGCAAGCGGATCGAATTTGGATGCTGCTGCCATATGCAATGACGCCAAAGAAGAAAGGAATATATGAGAAACGATTTTCCAAGCAGCGTTTCGGAAAGGAATGCGCGTTTCGGTTGCGCGGACGCCGAAGCGTGAAAGCGTTTGTTTCGTGAGCGCGATGCGCTTTGTTATTTTCGGTATTGGTTGGAGTTCGGAGAGGAACAGCGCGGAAAAATCAGACGGGCGTTTGACGCGGCTCAATGCGGTAAGAGCATGATGGTCGATGTCTGGCAGATCATCTCCGAAAGCAAGCAATCCGGCAGTTTCGTTCAGGTTGATTTCCCAGAGATGCGCAAGCGGCATCGATGACACTGGAGTATATACGAGAATGTGTTTTTGCGCAAGCGTTTCTGCAAGTCTGCGCGCTTCGCGTTCAAGTCCGCGTACAGCAAGCGGAGAGGGGAATTTGATCTCGGTTTTTCGCGCGAATACGCCGGCAAAAAATCCGAATATCCACGGAGCGCTCAGGCGCGGCACAATCGTATCGGGGATCAGAACGGTCGTGCTGCGCGTCCGGCGCGCCTGTTGTTCCAGCTTTCCCCCGCGCGTAAGGCACGTTACTGGAATGCCCTGCGCGCGCGCGGCGTGAAACGAGGAAAGCGTTTCCTCGGTATTGCCGGAATAGGAAATGCAGTACGCGTGCGTGTCTTTTTTCGCGCTGCCGGGCGGGATAGCGTAAGTTTGCCAGACCGAGATTCGTATCGGAATGTTTTTTGCGCGCGCGAGCATCTCGAAAAGTTCCGCCCCCAGAATCGATCCGCCCATGCCGCACAGGATAATATGGCGCGCGTTCGGTTTTTTCTGCCGCGCGCCCTCTTCGAACCCGTTTTGGAAAAGGCTGAATGTGCGCCCGGTAAGGCCGTGCAATGCTGTTATTGTTTCCATATGCGTTTGGTGTAGAGATACCATGTTTGGATGGGCGCGAAACGTTCTCCGGCATTTGTTACGAATGATATCGTCGGCACCGCGATTGCTTTGGAGACGAACCACAGTTGTTGGGGCTGCGCGATAAAGACGATCGGCGCATCGCGTTCTATCGTTGCTGCTAGTGTTTTGAAAAGTTCGCGCGCGATTGCCGGATCGTCGGCTTGGCGGATTTGTTCGAGGAGCGAATCGGTTTTTGCGTCCGCAGATCCGGCGATATTCAATCCCGGGGAGGCGCGTTGCGATGAATGGAGAAGCGGATACAGATCGGGAACCGTTCCGGTAACCGGCGCGAACGAGATGAGCGCGAGATCGAACGAGCGTTCACTGAGCCGGTTTGTGTATTCGTTGACATCGAGCGCCTGTACGGAAACTGAAAATCCGGTCGCGCGCAATTGTCCAGCGATCGCCGTCGCGATATCTTTCATGCGTGGCGCATCAAGGGTAAGCAGCGCGAGTTCCAATTTTGTCTGGGTTTTCGCGCGCGCGGAAGTTTTTTTGTCAACGATGCCATCATTATCCGTATCTTTCCAGCCGAGCGTCGCAAGGAGCGTGCGCGCCCGCTCAGGATCGGTGAGCGCAGGCGTTGACGATGCCCCATCTATTCCATCGCCGAACGCCCGCCGCGAAACAAACCCGCGATAAAATTCATCTGCGATTGCATTCGTATCAATGCTCGCGGCGATCGCCTGCCGGAGCGCGCTTTCCTTGAGGAGATCGGTGCGGGTATTGAGCGCGAGAAGCGTCATTGTCGGCTGTCCGAGCGCCTTACGGGCGAATCCGGTTCCGGATTCGAATATGTCCGGCGGGATATTCGCCACGCTTTGCACTTCCTTCTTTTTAAGCGCGACCAGCGCGTCATCCGAAGAAGGATAGAATTTCAGGACAACGGTTGCGAAATACGGGCCGGGAAGCGCATAGCGGTCGAAGCGCGTGAGCGTATACTGGGCGATTTGGTTGTTGTTCGTGAACGCGATTTTTTTGAATTCATACGGCCCTGCGCCGACTGGTTTTAGGTTGAATTCCGATATGGCGAGTTGATTGACCGGCGTCGATTTCCAAATGTGGCGAGGAAGGATTTTGAAGCTCAGATACGCGTTGAAATATGCGGTGGGCTGCGCGAGGGTAAATTTGATCGTTTTTGCGGAGATTACTTCAACCCGTACCGTATTCCAGAAATACGACTGGGGATTCTGCAAATCCTTATTTTTGAGCAAGTCGAGCGTGAAAAGCACGTCGTCACTCGTGATCGGCTGGCCATCCTGCCAGACAAGATTGTTTTTAAGCGACACTGCGTAAGTTGACCCGTTATCCTGCGTGATGATGCTTTCCGCAAGTTCCGGGATATATCCGCCGTTTCCGTCAGCCTTGGTAAGTCCGGCGAAAATCAGCTGTTCGAGCAGTTGATCAGCTTCAGTTGTATCAGGCAATATCGGATTGATGTATTGCGGCTGGCTCGTGACGCCTTCGCTGAATACGCCTCCGCGCGCCGGGACGGAAATCGTGGCACTCCAATACCATTGTGCAGCGAAGCCGATAATGCCCGCAAGAGAAAGAAGCGCTGCTCCGGCGAATACGATTTTTTCCCTGCGGGAAAACGTTCTGTATGCGCCGAAGAGGCGCGCAGGCGAAAAGATGTGCGCGACTTCCCGAATTCGATCAGCGAATCTTCTCGCAAAACGTGATATGCGTTGCGGCATAGAATGAGTAACGAAAAAAAGTGAACGACGATCCCCGTGATTGTTAGCGGGGTACTACAAAGCCGGCCAGAACGCTTGCAAGCAGCAGGAACGCGATTGCGAGCGTCGCCCAGAACATGATTTTTTCCAACCCTCTGCGCGTTGCGTAGAATTCGCCAGTTCCGCCGAACAGACCCGAGAGTCCGGTGCCGCGTTGCTGGAGCAGCACGAGTCCGATCAGGAGGACCGAAAGCGCTGTTTGGGAAATTTGTATGAAGAGTGTCATAGAATCGTTATGTGTGTGACTGCTGCGCAGTATGGAACAAAAAATTAACAAAAGCAAATGCTAAGGAAGCAATGAGGAGCGTTTTTACCGAGGAGAACGTAAGCTGCGGCGCCCAGTACGTTGCGAGCCACAGGAGAGCGGCATTGATGACGATGGAAAATAACCCGAGCGTCAGAAAGACGAATGGCGCCAGGATAAATTGGACAAATGGCTTGAGCACGACGTTGAGCACCGTGATAACCGCGGCAGCGCGCGCCAACTGAAGAAATGTTCCGGAAAATCCGACCCCGGGAATGTAATTGATCGCGACTTCAAGAACCGCGAAATTCGCAATGAGTTGCAGGAGGAGTTTTGCGATCCAGGAAGGCATGGAATGAATAGGCAAGTATACCACAGAATATTGATTTTCGCGCCTGCACGGAATTTTAGAATGCCGGGATGCGCGAGAGGTCAACCGCGTTGCCGATGGCAATGGCATTCCGGTCGGCAAATCCTGCATTCACTTCAAGAATGTACCGCGCAGGTTTTGTCGGTTGGAAAGTGTTTGGAAAAGTTGCGGGAGAAAGGTTTTTCGTGATATCAACGACCCGCTTATTCTCATCGATCCAGATGATGTCAATCGGGAATTGCATATTTTTCATCCAAAAGGAATATCGCGCGGCTTTGTCATAGAGAAAGAGCATTCCTTGGTTCTCGGGAAGATTTCTGCGTCCGCCGAGCCCGCGCTCTTGTGCGGCGGGCGTGGTCGCAAGCTCAACACTGATTGTCGCGTTATTGATTCGCATCGGGAACGCTTCCGAAAGCGGTTTTCCCTTTTGTTTGCTTGCGAATATCAATGCGCCCCCGAGCGCGAGAATACCCGCGAGCGTGACAATAAGGATGAGTTGCAAACGGCTCATCGTGTTTTTATGAAAAACAGAATAGCGCGGGGAGGATGCATTGAGCGGGACACGAGAATCGAACTCGCGCTTTAACCTTGGCAAGGTTACGTACTGCCACTATACGAGTCCCGCAACAGATTCCATTTTATGGAAATTTAGCTACAATTGCAAGGAGTATGAAAACCGTTGTTGTGTGCATTCTTGACGGGCTGGGCATCGGGCGGAAAACCCAGGGCAATCCGTTGCGCGAAACGCCGACGCCGACCTTTGACTGGATGAAGGCGCATTTTCCGTATTTCGGTTTGCAGGCATCAGGCATTGCAGTCGGGCTTCCGTGGGGCGAGGTGGGATCAAGCGAAATCGGACATCTCACTCTGGGAACAGGGAGGATCGTGTATCAGAATTATCCAAAAATCACCATGGCGGTGCGCGACGGGTCGTTTGGGAAAAATGCCGTACTCGGGCAGGTGTTTGCGCACGCTACAAAGCATAACGGCGCCGTGCATCTGGTCGGCATGATATCGCGCGCGAAAACAAACGCCGCGCTTGAACATTTAGGCGCTTTATTGGACGCGGCGCGCGCTGCCGGCGTTGCGAAGGTGCTGGTACATGCGATTACCGACGGCCAGGACGCGCTTCCGCAGGAAGGGAAAGACGCGGTGCTGGAGGCGCACGGATTGTGCGCCGCATCCGGCATTGCCGCTATTGCGAGCGTTTCCGGCAGATACTATGCAATGGACACTAATGCGTATTGGGATCGCACGCAACGGTTTGTCGGGATGCTTCTTGGGGCAGGGAAAACGGTTTCAAGTTTCGATGACGCATTCTCCGTTGCGTACAAGCGCGGTATGTCCGACGCGCTCATCGAGCCGCAGCGGATTTCGGATCAGGGAAATGCGGCAAGAAGCGCAGGTATCCAGGATAACGATGCAGTCGTTTTTTTCAATTTTCGCGAAGATGGTTTGTCGCAAGCCGCGCGCTCTCTCTGCGATCCGCAGTTTTCGTTTTTTGAACGCGTGCTTCCGTCGAACGTTGCGTACGCGGGATTAGTGCAGTACGGCAGTATTCCCGAACAGAATGTGCTGTTTCCGCGGGAAACCATCGCGCATTCTTTATGCCAGGAACTTTCCGAGCGCGGCATGCGCATTTTGAAACTTACGGAATCTATGAAAGAGGATCTTCTGACATATCAGTTCAACGGCTTGCGCGCCGAGCCGTTTGCGAACGAACATCGGATCATCGTGCCGTCAGAAAAACGGATTCAGGCACAGGGCATCGCATTGCAGGGGGAAACCGTGCTCACGCGCCTGTTCCAGGCGCTCGATGAGCGCGTGTATCACTGCATCGCGGTCAATTTTCCCCAGCTGGACGTCGCGGGGCATCAGACCGATTATGAAAAAGGCAAACAGGCGGTTATCTACGTCGACGGCCTGATGAATCGCCTGGCGAAGGCGACGCTCGATTTGGATATGACGCTGCTTGTCGTATCGGATCATGGCAATATCGAGCAGATGTTCGATCCCGCGAGCGGCATGCCCGATACGCACCACAACGACAATCCAGTTCCGTTTTTCCTGGTGGGGAAACAATGGTATCAAGAGAAGACCGAAGCTCAGGTGCTGCGCAATGAGCGGGAAGTGAACGGCAGCCTGGCAGATATCGCGCCGACCGTGCTTGATCTGCTTGCGGTTCCCGTTCCTTCTGCGATGACCGGACAAAGCTTGGCGCGGATATCCACCCCGAATCCATGAGGAAAGGTTTGTACCCGATTCCCTTTGATCAGAAAAAGATTCCCGAGTCCAGCGGCGTATATTTTTTCTGCGCCGCGGATGGCACGGTATTGTACGTCGGCAAGGCATCGAATCTGCGCGAACGGTTGCGCGCATACGCGCTCGCCGCGCCAGGCACGAAGCAATATCGTTTGATGCGGGAAGCGGCATTTCTGAAAATAAGAAAAACAGCATCCGACATTGACGCGCTGCTCGAGGAATCGGATTGCATCAAGCGCTACCAGCCGAAATACAACGCGGCGCTCAAGGACGACAAAAATTATTTTTTCGTCTGTTTTGTTCCGTTGCGCCGCGCGCCTGATTTTCCCCGCGTCTGGATAACGCACCGGCCGGCCGCATACCAGCATGCGCAGTGCATCGGGCCGTTTGTTGACGGCGCCGTGCTCAAGCGCACGCTGGCAATGGCGCGTTCGTATTTTCCGTTTTGTACGTGCAAGGCGCCTCACGAACGCATGTGCCTGAATGCTCATCTTGGCTTGTGTTTTGGATTTTGCTGCGCCGCGCGCGCAAAGTCGACGAATGCAGAGAGGCGCGCATACCGGCATTCGATCGACTCGCTCATGCGTATCCTGGAAGGCAGAAACCGATCGTTAGCGCTGCTTCTGAAGCGCCGGATTGCCACGTGCGCAAAGCAGGAAGCGTACGTAGATGCCGCGCGTTTGAAACGCCAGCTTGAGGGCTTGGAGCGGATTTTTTCCCATCACAGCGCGTTTGCTAGCGCGTCCGAAGAGTCGGGCGCGCCATTTGCTGCAAGCGTTGCGTGGCTCGAACAACGCGCACACATTGTTCCTCTCCGGCGCATCGAAACAATTGATACATCTATGATCCAGGGAAAGTGTCGGGTTGCCGCGATAACCGTATATGAAAATGGCCAGTTCAATCCCTCGCGCTACCGGAAGTTTCGCATCAGGAGCGGGGATGCGCGCGATGACGCACGTATGATGCGTGAGGCACTGGCGCGCAGATTCGCGCATACCGAATGGCAGTATCCGGACGCGCTATTCGTAGACGGAGGATTGGCGCAGTTTGCTGTCGCGCAGAGGATTGTGCACGACCTCAATGCGCCGATACTGGTTTGTGCGCTTACCAAGGGAGCAACACACGCGCTTGTTTCAATCACGTTCCAAAGGGAAAAGATAAGAAAAACCTATCGTCTCGCCGCGTTGCCGCATGATGCGCAGCGTTTATTTCTCGCGTGCTCGGAGCGCACGCATGCGTTTGCAATCAGGTATTATCGAAGCATATCCGGACGCATTGCTTGATGCTATACTGGATGAGAAGCGCACAGGACTTGTTTTATAACATTTTTTATGGTATAATTATGGTATCGCACTATGGCACATCTTGAAATACCGCCTTCCAAGAAATCTCTGCAAGAAAAAAAGAAGCGCATTGAGACCGCATTTGAAGGCGGTCCGAATTGGTTTGGAAAACAGGTCGCGGGGATAGCGGCGCAGCTGCACAAATTGGATATTCCGGATCTTGTCGCAGACCGGGAAGGGACAATACAGGAGCTTGATAAGAAGAACAAGCGCATTGCCGAGAAGCAAATTCAGCACAAACAATACGAAAACCAGATTCAGGAGCTTGAACAGCAGATTCAGGAATTGAGCCGGGAAAAGGACCGAGAAGCAGACGGAAAAGACAAGAAAAAGAAGGAAAAAGAAATCAAGGCGTTGCAGAAAGAGCGGGATACAATCGAGAAAGCTAGACAAAAAGCTGGCGAGGACTTGAAAAAATTCGCGGTTGAACGCGCAAAAACACAGATAGCATTCAATAAAGCCGAACAAGGGATTCAAGCGGTTTCCGATCGGCTCAAGAAAGCAGAACGGTATTTGACTGATGCGCTTGACGCGTCGCTTGCAAAAGCAAAACAGGGCCGCGAACAGTTGACTAACCAGCAGAAAACCGCTTTGGAAAACAAAGAGAAGGTTGAAACAACGCTTGCGAGCATCGAGGCGCAAATTCAGACGCTCTCGCATACTGTGCCGCTGGACATAGGGCAGCAGCAAAATCTTGACGCGCTTATCGCGCAGCGCCAGGATCTCCGTGCGTGGCAGAAAGAATGGGATCGGATCGAATACGAGTTTGAGCGCACGCTGCGCGATATTGATGAAACGATTGCGGAATATGAAGAAGAGTCCCGGCAGGCGCATGATTTGTGTTCTCCGGAACTGTCCGCGGCGAAAACCGCGCAGCCGCCGGAAGGATTTTCCGCTTCCGACGCGAAAAAGTTTTTCGGGAAAAATCTCGGCTCGGTGATCTGGATGCAAGTGAGCGACAAATTGGAAGGGCTTGCGAAAGAAGAGAAATACCAATCATCGGTAGCCCATATCCTGCGTCTTATGAAGCAGAAATCCGTGGTTGGCATTGCCAGCACTATGAGCGGCGGACTGCTCGACGAGTTCCTGGAAAAACTCACGCCCCAGGACGCGTATGTTCTGTCGCTGGCGTTTTCCCGCATCGACACAACGCAATTCAATGTGCGGGGGAAAAATCCATTGTTCGCAAAGCCGTCCGGACCCGTTGCTTTGGCGCGCAATTTCAGCGCGGAACGGGAGAAGCACCTGGAAGAATTCAGAGGGGAAATGCAGAAGCTCATCGACGCGAGCAGTTTGAGCGATCGCGAACTGGAACGCTTGAAGCAGGTTCTTGATGCGAACCGGTCCAATGAAAAATTCTGGCAGAAATTGGTGCATTTTCTGAAGCTTGATTTGGCGAGAGTCACGAGTATTACCATCCCGCTTTCAGACGCCGACCAATGGAGTTTATATGACGCGGTGATCGTTTTGCAGGCGCTTGGGTATCTTCATAAAGAATACGCATTTTTAAATCCTGAAGAAATCAGTTCTTCGCAGGATCCGGATATCGTACGATTCAGTCTTCCGAAAGAAATAGCAAAGGCAATTTCCGAACCAGATGTGCAAAAACTCCTGAAATCAATGGATACAGACTATATTCAATACGGCGAAATGGATGCATACAAAATTCTGCATACGCTTATGCATCAGCATAAAAACGAAGTTGAGATTGCAGAATCGCTCAATCCGCCGCAGGAAGAGTTGATGATGGGCTCCGAGCACCAAGCGCTGTTTGAAAAACAAAGCGAATGGCTGACCAGAGAAGAGCTGTCTGATTTTATTGCCATTTTGTCTGAAAATAGCAAGACAAAAGATGCTGAAAAGTTTCCAACTTTACTTTCTTCTCTTGAAGAATTCTGGCAAAATCTCGCTCTTAAAGCAACCGAGGATGATAGAAAGATTGCGAACGAGAATGAAAAAAGCGTGGTGGTCAATGGCCGCGCCATCGCAACGAGTCCCGGCTATCCGGGAAGCATTTCTGCGCAAGGATTCGTGCGGGCGCTCGAAGCGTTGGGAATGATTGAGCGGATTGGCGATACTGACCTAAGGATCACGGCGTCCGTTCCTTCGCCTCAGGATATTGAACGGCTCCGGAAGCGCCCGGACGGCGAGGCACTGCTTAAATCGCTTCACTGGCTGATTCACGCGACAGGAATGTACAACGAACTTCCGGTTTCTGAAGAATCGGTTCATGAAAAACAGCAGGCGCAGCCGGTGAACCTCAAAGAGGTGCTTGTTGCAGGAGGCGTCATCGGCGCGGCATACGGCGTTGCGGTGGGAATCGCCGCGCTGAAGGAAAAATTTCATTCGGCGCGACTTCGTTTGGTCGAGCGACAATTCGACAAGCTGCAGATGCAATTCAAAGGCGTAAATGATTTAGTTTCCGCGGAAGATTTAAGGAATCCAAATCGTATAAAAGATTTATGGAAAAAACTTGAGAAAGTCGATGCGATGATGCCCGTGGTAGAGAAATTGATTCAAATGGTTCCGCGCGATATGCGCAGCGATATTCAAAGCGGCTTTGAAGAATTGCAAGGAAAGATAAAATCTTTGAAAGCATCGCTCGATGCTTCATACGAACAGACAAAAAAATGGGATATTGACGATCAATGCATCACTTTATCAAGTGAACTTTCGGTAATGAAAAGGCGTATTGAAGCAAAGGATTTCTCGTCATGGATCGAAGCGGTGAAAACAGATGTGCGCGTGCGCTGGATGCGAGACCAGCTTCTTCCTGACCTCCAGGCAGATGCCGAGAAGATTATGCACGACGATATACGGGCGGAGCTTGAAGACGAACTCGAACAACTAACTGTTCTCCTTGCTGATGTCGAAGAAAAAATTCCTGCTGTCTATGAAGCGGTGAACGAGAAAAAAGTTTCGTCGCGCGAGCAGCTGGTCAAACAGCGTTTTGACCAACTTTCCCGGACTTTCGAGGATTTAATGGAGGATTTAGATTCTCTTCCCGGTGTCGATAACCAAGACATACGAAAACAGGTTTCGGGTATTGAATTGCAGTTTCAGGCGTTGAAATCGTTTATCCCGCAACTCGAAGAAATTCTGAATACACTTCCGGAAGATAAACGCGCGCATACAAAAGATGAAATAGAATCGCTGGAGCAAGGATTAGATCAGAAGATCAAGGAAGCATATCGAATTCTTGATTTGGAAGAGCAACGCGGTCCGGACATAGAAAGGCAGGTCGATGCCGAAACGCAAGAAGCTATTCTTGCCGACCTTGAACGCCTGCACGAAGACCTTTTGAATGAAGGTAAGGGCGGAATTTCGTGGGAAGCGCTTGAAGCGGAAATGTATTCTATGCCCTCCTTTGGATCGACACCGTTCAGGATAGCTGAAACGTTACGGGGGCGCACCATAACCGAAAGAGATATTTCTTCCGCAATGAAACTGATTCCAGAATTCCCGTATCATTCTCCTCTTTTGAATCGGATTGTGGAAATAATCGATCCCCGCGCGTTGCGCAATAAAGTGTTGTTTATGCAGGCTACAACCATAGTATTCGATGAATTTCCGAAATGGAAACAGGAAATCGAGCGCAGAACGAGTCCAGAGGTGAAAAATGCGCGCGTGCTCCGCGAGTTGCAGGAGATAAATACAAATCCTGCGATTACGCAAAATAACCAGCCGGGCGGGCCGTTCAGGGACGGGTTGCCGGAACCGGCATTCTGGGGCATTCCGGAAGGATATGGCGCGTTTCTTCATGGATTGCAGGTTGAAGAAGTCCGTGAAATCATTTATAACCACAAACTCGAAAAATTAGTTCCCGCGCTGTTCGGTGCCGCGACCGAAGAAGCGGAAGCGGTACAAAAAGGAAACCAGTGCGGATTTTCCATTGGTGTGGCACGAATACAGCTTCCAGGCATTCCTCTGCCTGTTTCATGCACGGTGCGCGGCGATCTGGCGATTGCGGCAGGGGCGTTGGGGTACCGCATTGCCTCGGTTGAAGGCGTCAGGCCGCCGATGCCGGAGCGCGCGGTGCGGCAGCGCCTTGCAACATTGATCCAAGAAAACAAAGATCAGATCATCAGGGCATTACGAGGAAATTCATAACGATCATATGAATTCATATTCTCCGGGTTCGGATATCGAGACGCAAAAACTTTTGGAGCAGACAAAAGAATTTTTGGTTTCATCCAAGCAGACGTTACGATGGCTGTGGCAAGAACTGGCGCGCATCGAACAAGAAACAGAGCGCGACAAATCGGAAGTGCAAAAACGTCTGAAAGAATTCTTGAATCAAATCGAGACATTGCAACAAGAGATAGAGCAATCAGTGCGCTCGCAGGACAAACAGTCTGCGTAGTTGGTTTGCTATACTATCGATATGTATGGCATTGAAGCGTTCGTATTGTCGAGCACTGACGTGGGCGAATACGACCGCCTGTATTCCCTCTTGACCCAGGAATTCGGCAAAGTGCGCGCAATCGTGCGGAGCGTGCGCAAGCCGCGCGCGAAACTCGCCGGACACCTGGATATACCGAACCGCGCATGGATCGAATTGGTGCCGACGAGTAAGGGATGGCAGGTAACGCAGGCGCTGGAAATCAAATCGTACCCGCGCCTCCGCGCATCGCGCGATACACTCCAGCACGCGCTTGCGGAAGGGCGGCTGTTCGACGCGTTTCTCGCGGAGACCCAGGATGCGGATTTGTTCGCACTCTGGAACGATTTTTTACAGCATATGGAAGACCAGGGAGGCGACGACCGCGCGCCTGCCAGATACCTTGCCGCGCAGTGCACCATCCGCGCGCTCGCGCATCTCGGATTTCTGCCGGATACTGCGGCGTGCAGCGTATGCGAGCGTGCATTCGGCGCCGATCCGGTATTTTTATTCACGCACCAGATTATATGCAGCGCGTGCAGCGCGCGCCAGCGCATTCAGGGCCAACGCATTTCCCGTGAATCTTTGGACGCTGTGCGCCAGATTCTTCGGGGCGCATGGATTTCTCACGATCCGTGCGTGGCAGATGTTTCATATTTTGCGCGCCACTTCGAACGCCAGAGCAGGCAATACATGGTATAATTCCCTTGGAATGGCGATTTTTTCTCAAAAACAGCATGAGCAAGCGCGGCCGAAGGCTGATACGATAGCTCCGCGTACGCAATGGGAACATCAAAAACCTGCGCAGGAGGACGATGAAGAGCGGCCGCGCACACCGGTTGATGCCCAAAAGATCAGGCGTGCAGTGCGTTACGCTTTTTTTGGCATTCTCGGCATTGCGGCAGTGAGCGGATTTGCGCTGTACGTTGCGACGGTTTTTCAGCAAAAACCGGATCCGCTCGCGATTGCCGTAGATGCGCCTGGACAGGTTCAGCCCGGAGCGCGCATCCAGTTTTCAGTTTTAATTTCCAATCAGGATGCGTCCCAGGACGTGCGCGATGCGACGATTACCGTAAAGGCGGATGACGGCACGCTGTTTCCCGATGCGCAGGGGTTTGCCGCGATGCAGCGTTCTCTTGCGCTCGTGCAGGCGCGCACGCGTTCCAGCGAATCGTTCAATGCGATTTTCTGGGGCAAGGCAGGTGACCAGCGCGTGCTTGATGTGGCAGTGCGCTACCGGTTCGGCGACGGCGCCACGGTATTCGAAAAGACCCAGCGCGTGTCGGTTACCATCGCGTCCTCGCCGGTCGCGTTGAATCTTCAGCTGCCCGATCAAGTGCTGCCGGGCCAGAATTTCCTTTTTTCACTGCAATATAAGAATGCCGGCGGGCAGGCGATCCAGAATGCGCGCGTCGCGTTCGAGGTTCCGTCCGGCATGCGCATTCTCCAGTCCGATCCCCAGCTTGCGAATGCAACCGGAACTCCTTTGCTGTCGATCGCGTCGTTTCCCGCAGGCCAGCAGAATGTCATCAGCATAAAGAGCGTGGTAGACAAGAATGAGGGACAAGGGAAAAAAATCGTGGCGCGCGCGTTCATGCAGATACGGAATACCCAAATTGAAATCGGACGCGCCGATGCGGATCTTCTGGTTATCGCGAGCCCGCTTGCGCTTTCCATTGCCGTACAAGGCAAGGACGAGTATCGGGCGACCATCGGCGAAACGTTGACGTATGAATTCCGCGTCACGAATAATTATCCGTACGCGCTCAAAGACGTGGTGGTGAATGTTGACGTTTCGGATCCGTGGTTTGTGCTGCCGACCGTGCAAGTGCGCAACGGATCGTTTTCTTCGCGCACGAAACTGGTAACGTGGAACGGCGGCTCGAATAGGAATCTTCTTGTGATCGATCCGGGTAAGACCGAAGTCGTATCGTTTTCCGTTGACCTCAAGAATTCGTTTTGGCAGAAAACAATTCAGAATACCGTGGGCGTCAAAGCGACGGTTTCCGCGTCCAACCGTCCGCAGGGCGTAGGCACGCAGATTGCGACAACCGCGCAGGCAACAACCAGGATTAATGGCACGCTGTCGCTCGCTGCGCCGGTTTATTTCCGCGATCCGCAAAATGCGTTCACGAATATCGGCACGGTTCCGCCGCGCGCGAACCAGCTCAACCAATATACGGTGTATGTGACCGTCGGGGCGCAAGGCAATGATTTCCGCGATCTGCAGGTTTCCACCGTGCTTCCTGGGAACGTGACGTTCGAAGGAAAAGTCAAAGGCGATACCGCGGGATTCGTGTATAATCCGCGCACGAACGAGATTGCCTGGGATATTTCTTCACTCTCGGCGTATGCGACCAAGCAGATTATATTCCAGATTAATTTCATTCCGTCCGTGGCGCAGGTCGGCAGGGCAGCGCTCATCCTGGATAAAGTTGCGTTTACCGGTACGGATTCGTTTACCGGCGATACGCTCACGCAGCAGCAGGAGGCGCGGTTCTCGAATTTGTCGGACGACCCGAGCGTGAGCGAAGAAACCGGAAAGATAGCGCCGTAACGGTTCTCCAGAAAGCAGAGCGTCGAACAACAAGAGCAATTTTCAAGCATCAATTTACAATTTTCAAACTTGTTCTATGAGCGAAACGAACAATAATAAAATAGATAGAATCGTCAGCTTGTGCAAGCGCAGGGGATTCGTGTTTCCCGGCAGCGAAATCTACGGCGGGCTTTCCAATTCCTGGGATTACGGTCCGCTGGGCGTGGAGCTCAAAAATAACATCAAAAAACTCTGGTGGCAGATATTCGTGACGTCGCGCGACGATATGGTTGGCATGGACGGCGCGATTATCATGAATCCCAAGGTGTGGGAGGCGTCAGGGCATGTGGCGACATTCAATGATTTACTCGTCGAATGTTTGTCGTGCCATCAGCGGTTTGATCGAGGGAAGCTCGAAAACGGGAAATGTTCGAACTGCGGCAAAACGAAATTTACTGAGCCGCGGCAGTTTAATACGTTGTTTAAAACATATATCGGTACGGTCGAGGATGCGAAATCGACTGCATACCTGCGTCCGGAAACCGCGCAGGCGATATTCGTGAATTTCAAAAATATCCTCGACACCGCACGCATGACGCTCCCATTTGGCATCGCGCAGCAGGGTAAAGCGTTCCGCAACGAAATCACGCCAGGCAATTTTATTTTCCGCACGCGCGAGTTCGAACAGATGGAAATTGAATATTTTATTCCGAGACCTGAAAAAGATGTTGACTGGCAACGACAATTCGAGTATTGGATAAACCAGGTGCATCTCTGGCTCAAGGCAATCGGCGTTGACGCGAAAAAGGTGGATGACTTTGAGGTGCCGGACAGCGAACGCGCGCACTATTCCAAGCGCACGATTGATTTTATGTACGAGTTTCCGTTCGGCACAAAAGAGCTGTACGGGTTGGCATACCGCACGGATTTCGATTTGAAAAACCATGAACAGTTCTCGGAAAAAAATTTGAAATACAAGGATGCGGCAACCGGCGAGGAGTTTTGGCCGCACGTGATCGAGCCGAGTTTCGGCGTTGACCGCACGATGCTTGCGGTTTTGTGTGAAGCATATAGCGATGATGGCGATCGCGTGATTTTGAAACTCAAGCCGTATCTTGCGCCCTACCAGGCAGCCGTGTTTCCGTTGTTGGCCAACAAACCGCAGCTGGTTGAAAAAGCCCGCGCAGTGTATCAAAAACTCAAATTACCAATTACCAATTGCCAATTGCCAATGAATGTCGCCTGGGACGAGCGGGGCAATATCGGCAAACGCTATTATGCGCAGGACGAAATCGGCACGCCCTGGTGCGTCACGATTGATTTCCAGACATTGGAAGATGACACGGTCACCGTGCGCGACCGCGACAGCGCGAAGCAGGAACGCGTCGCGCTCAAAGATGTTCCGGCGTTCATCATGGAGCGGATGATGCCCCGCTAGGGGCATGTTTCCTTTTTCCCCAATTGCTTTATAATTAACTGTACAAACATGCAGAAATTTTTCATTACTACCGCAATCCCGTATGCAAACGCCGAGCCGCATATCGGGCACCTGCTCGAATTTATCCAGGCGGATGTGGTCGCGCGCTATCAGAAACTGCAAGGCAAAGATATATTTTTCCTCACCGGCACGGACGAGCACGGCATCAAGATAGCGGAAGCAGCGGAAAAGCAGGGCATTGAGCCGCAGCGATTCGTTGACGCAATATCCGCGAAGTTTCGCGAGGAAGCTGATGCATTGAATATCGGGTATTCGTATTTTATCCGCACCACGGACAAACAGAAGCACTGGCCCAACGTAGAAAAAATCTGGCGCGCCATGGTGCAGGAAGGCGATATCTATAAAGGCCACTATACCGGCAAATATTGCGTTGGCTGCGAAAAATATCTTGTTGCCAACGATCTGGACGAGCAGGGTTTGTGCGTAGTGCACAAAAAACCGCCGGTGCAGATCGACGAAGACAATTATTTTTTCAAACTCTCGAAATACCAGGATCAAGTGCGCCAGCTTATTGAATCCGGCGGGCTCAAAATTATTCCCGAGTTCCGCAAAGCGGAAGTATTAAGTTTCATCGATCAAGGCTTGCAGGATGTGAGCTTTTCCCGCTCGAAAGAAAAGCTCGGCTGGGGCATTCCGGTTCCTGACGATCCGTCGCAGGTGATCTACGTCTGGGCAGACGCGCTGACCAACTATCTGTCTGGCGTCGAGTATGCGAATGCCGGCGCGACATTCCAGCGGTTCTGGCCGCCGGATGTGCAGGTCGTGGGCAAGGATATCTGGCGGTTCCACGCGCTGTATTGGCCCGCGATGCTTATGTCCGCGCATTTGCCGCTCCCCAAAATTCTGGTGATCCACGGATTCCTTACGAAAGACGGCGAGAAAATTTCCAAATCGTTGGGCAATGGCATATCGCCGATCGACATCATGCAGAAATTCCACGTGCACGCAGACTCGTTGCGGTATTTCTTTTTGCGCGAAGCGCCGCCGTTTTCCGACGGGGATTATACGGACAACAGATTTGTCGAGCGTTACAACGCGGATCTTGCCAACGGCATCGGCAATCTCGTGAGCCGCGTGGCAAAACTCGGATCCCTTGCGCCGGAGGGTATAACGCTGGGCGCAAACGACCTGCAGGATGCCATCAGGAAAACCTGGGATGCATACCGCGCCGCAATGGACGGGTTTTTATTCAATGATGCGTTGGTTGCAATACAACACTTAGTGAGCGCTGCGGATGAATACGTGAATCAACACAAGCCGTGGGAATCGCTTAAAAAAGGCGACGAGGCGTCAAAACAAGAATTCGAAAACAAAATCTCGTCTTTGATTTTTGCGCTTGGCAATCTCGGTTGGTTGCTCGCGCCGTTTATGCCATGGCAGAGCGAGCGGATTCTGGAAATTGCAGGGCTTGCGGGTGAAAATCAAGACAGTTGGCAAGGAAGAAAGGTGAAACTCGAGCCAGCGCCCGCGTTGTTTTCAAGGATACAGATTAGCGAATAACGAATCGATACGAAGATACGAGGAACTGTTTCAGTTGTTGCTGTTTTCCATATGAGGTTTCGGATATTCGAAGATCCAAACAGTAGAACCGAAACCAATGCGACAGGGAGTAGCGAACATAACGAACTTGATTTTTCGAGTATTTTGTGGTATAATATAAATATCGAAGGTTCAGAGAGATCTTTGACAACTGAACCTCTAAACCAGCAACCCGGCGCCTTACTCATCCGCGCGCTGGGCCAAGAAATAAGAAAGGAGGATGAGATGTTTTACGGAATTCATAAATGCGGACGCCGATTGTTGATCGGCGTCAGACATGAGGACGAGGTCCTCATGTCTTATTGGATCTCGTTGTGGACAAAGTATTGTCCACAATGTGATCACATTCTGGTAGGAGAAGATCTTACCAGAATCTACGAGGGGGTTGAAGTGCTTTCTTTTTCAGGGAGTGACCCTGAAAATCAAGCACTTGACGGTTACATCACTGATGTAACCATGAAAATAGACGGGGAAACGTACGTTTTCCTCGTCGAGGCAAGTAGTTGGGGGCCAAAATCGGCTAAAAATTGGGTCTCGAAGCCCATATCGACAGGGGATATAATCCCCAACCCGCATATATGCGGGTCCCGCTACTGGAACCATCATTGCTGGTTCCAGTTGCCAGAGTTTAGGGGGCTTGAAGAGCTCGTTGGGGTTATCCGCGCGAATGCGGCTGAGATTGCACGCCGCGCCGCGGATAAACAATATTACGCTGGTTAATCCAGCGTCGCGGGGAATAGCCGCGTTAAAAAGTTTGGCGAAAACCACTTCCATTTGGAAGAACGCAACGCCTGAACCAGAATCGCTTTCTGGTTTAAATAATGAAAGCTCAATGGTTTATGGATATCGGGTCGTGCCGATTCCAGAGCTTTCCGTAAGCTCATGCCCGCGCCAAAAGCGTGGAGCCAGGGTAAAGGACTGGCGCTACAGAGTTGAGAGTATATTATCGCCGTGGCACGGTTCGCGCTATGAACCGACGCAACAAGGCGACACGGCTGGTTGGCAACCAGTCTCCGGCCTCGCTTCGGGCTAAAGATGAGGGATAACGCTATTCCCGACATCAAATCAAGAAGCATCTCTCAGGAGGGAGAGAAAAAGCTCTTTCAATCATTAAGAACCGTCACATCGTGACGGTTCTTTTTTGTTTTTAGGAAATGGCAATATTGGCCAGGCCTCCGCTGCTGGGCTTGATGCAGCGTGACAAGACCGAAGCTCTGCGCTATAGAGCCGAGCCGCCGAAAGGCGTACCGCACTCCTGAATGACCGGATAGGCATGGAGTGGTAAGCGCAGACGTGGAACCCGCGTATCCTGTTGACGGGTATCGTGGGTACGGAATCATAGATGTCAACGCCAGTCGGTGTGGTGCTGAATCAAGAGTCCAGCGATGGACCAAGTATCGCCACGCTAGAAAGCTCACGCCCCCGGACAGGCGTGCTGGCAGGCGCACAGGAGGATTCCGGATACAGTGCGCCACGAAAAACAGAACAGAGCATCTCATTGCTCTGTTTTTGTTTTGGTATACTATGTTTCATGGCACAGTTGTTCGATACCCATTGTCATTTTCCGCAGGCGCGGTATAAAAAGCCGGTTGACGTTCTGCTTGCGGATGCGCGCGTCGCCGGCGTTTCGCTTTTTTTGGATATCGGCACGTCGCTCAAGGACAACAAGCGCGCGATTGAAATGGCGGAATTATATCCGGATGTGTACGCGAGCGTGGGGATTTATCCGCACGACGATCGGAATTACTCGGCTGAAGCGTTGGAACAAAAGCTCGAGGATTTTTTGAAGCAATCGGAAAAAATCAAAGCAATCGGGGAGTGCGGCATTGACTCTCCTTCGCCTCGCCAAGGCGGGGCTTCGGATGAGCGAGACACTTCGAATTATGGCAGGACAATTGAGCAACAAATAGAGTTATTGGATATGCAGATGCGCTTGGCGATCAGACATAACATGCCGATCGTGGTCCATAACCGCGGCGGCGAAGACGCGATACTCATATTGCTTGAAAAATATGTGTCCCAGGGTTTGCGCGGGGTCATGCATTGCTTTACCCAGAAGTGGGAATACGCACAAAAGATTTTGGAGTACGGGTTCTATCTTGCGTTCGGAGGGATTATCACGTACCCGTCAGGCGAGAATGTTTTGGAAACCGTGCAGAAGGCGCCTTTGGACAGGATTCTCATTGAGACCGATGCGCCATGGCTTGTGCCAGAACCAATGCGTTCGCAAGACAGGAATATGCCGAATGAGCCGCGATATATCGTGATCATTGCGCAAAAAATTGCCCAGACGCGCGGAATCGGCTATGATGAGATAGCGCGTATCACGTATGAAAACGGAAAACGACTATTTACAATCGGTGAGCGCCGCGATTCGTAAGGCGGATAACATCATCATTGTCGGGCACAAAGGGCCTGATTTCGATTCCGCAGGATCGTGTTTCGGCCTTTCCTTCATGCTGGAACAGATGGGCAAACAAACTTTGGTTGTCGCGGGCGATCTTCCTGCCAAGATGAGGCACGCGTTCGGAGTCGTGTCCGTGCCGGCTCAGGACAAAAGCATTGAATCGTTTGCATGCGACCTTGCCATTTTTCTGGATTACGGCGCGGTGCGGATGCTTCCCCAAGATGCTCTCGAGAAAATCCAGAAGCACAATCCAGTATTCATCACGATCGACCACCACCGCAGAGAAGACCAATTCGGCGACATCGTATGGCTTGATGATGCGAAATCGTCGACCGCGGAAATGCTCGTTGATCTGCTGGTATATATGCGTTCTCCTGTCAGCCCGGAGGCGGGATACTGTTTTTTGCTTGGCATTCTTTCCGATACCGGCGAATTCGTGTACTATCTCCATTCCGAGCGGCTCATGCCTAAAATCCAGAAATTGAACGTTGCAGGGCGCGCATTTTCCCTTGCGTTCAAAACCGTGCGCTCATGGGACACCCTTGAGCAATTCCTGCTGTTTGGCAAGATGTCCGCGCGCTTGAAAGTTGACGAGGATATCGGATTCGCGTACGTGGTGGTGCGCGCAAGCGGCGAACTCTCCGGTTTGCGTTCGTTTCTTGCGAACCAGATGCTTTTTATCGACAACTTGAAATGCATCCTAGTTTTGCAGAAAGTTGCGGGCGGCAAAGGATATCGCGGCAGCCTGCGGAGCTCCGCGCTCGAAAGTTCGATCAATGTGGCCGATATCGCAAGCCATTTTATCGGCGGCGGACACGAGAATGCCGCGGCATTTAATTCTCGCCTCTCGAGTGTTAAAATTATCAAGACCATACGGCAGCTTATCCGCGAACAAGAAAAGCAGGCGGGCGATAACAGGCCCGGATAACAAAGCTGCGCTCTCGCTGATGTATGCATTTTGCGCCAGATAATCCTGGGCACTAGGTTTCATCGGATTGTGCAGCGCCAGTCAAGAGCGTTCTCGGTTAATCGCAGCTGTCCTGTCGATATGCGCATGCAATGAGCATCCGGTTAGCCGATTTATTCTTATGAGCAAATACGATTTCAATTCAATAGAGCGCAAGTGGCAGAAAATCTGGAAACGTCAGAAATTTTCTTCCTGGCAAGCGAAAAATAGCGGCGGGAAAAAACGCTTCTACATTCTCGACATGTTTCCGTATCCGTCCGGCGAGGGCTTACATGTGGGGCACACGTAAGGGGAGGTGGCGACCGACATCTATGCGCGTTTTTTGCGCATGAACGGATATAACGTACTTCATCCGATGGGGTGGGATGCGTTCGGCTTGCCGGCAGAAAACTATGCCATTGCGCATAAGGTTCATCCTGCCGATGCGACAGCGAAGAATATCAAGCGGTTCAAGACGCAAATGATGGCGGCAGGACTGTCGTACGACTGGTCGCGCGAGCTTTCGACCGCGGATCCCGCATATTACCAATGGACGCAGTGGATGTTTGTACAGATGTTCCATCGCGGCTTGGCGTACAAGGCGGAAAAGCCGATTACCTGGTGTCCGTCGTGCAAAACTACGCTTGCGAACGAAGACTTGGAAAACGGGAAATGCGAACGGTGCCATTCGCAGGTGGAGCGCAGATTGATGAAGGAGTGGATGATTAAAATCACGGATTACGCCGAGCGTTTGCTTGACGAAGTGCGGCTGCTCGAATGGCCGGAGAGCGTGAAAGAAATGCAGCGTAACTGGATCGGCCGTTCCGAAGGATACGAATTCGATTTTCGCATCGAACATCGGCACGAATTGCTGCGCGTATTCACAACTCGTTTAGATACGCTGTATGGCGTGACATTTGTGGTGCTTGCGCCTGAGCACCCGCTCGTGGAAGCCATCACGGCGCCTGAGCAGCGCGAAAAAGTGAAACACTATGTGCGCGTCGTAACGAACAAGACCGATTTGGACCGCGAAGCGCAAAAAGAGAAAACAGGCGTGTTTACCGGCGCATACGCGATTCATCCCGCAACGAAGGAACGGATTCCGATATGGATTGCCGAATATGTAATGATGAATTACGGCACAGGAGCAGTCATGGGGGTTCCTGCGCACGATGAACGCGACTTCGAGTTTGCTAAACGATTCGATTTGCCGGTCAAGGAAGTCGTATCTGAACAGGGAATTCCGCGCGGATCTCTGGATCGCGCGTATGTCGCCAAGGGAATTCTTGTTCATTCCGGTCCGTTCGATCGTTTGCCGGCGCATGAGGCGGCAGCGAAGATTGCCCAGTTCATCGGTGCGCACCCCGCGGTCAAATATCGCCTGGAAGACTGGGAATTCGCGCGTCAGCGGTACTGGGGCGAACCGTTCCCGCTTGTATTTTGTCCTGAATGCGAGAAACGCGTCAGACGTGGCGAAACGAAGTGCAGGGGTAAAGCATACTCAAAAGGAGAATTGCAGAATCCTGGCTGGATCGGCGTTGCGGAGGCGCAGCTGCCGGTGAAGCTTCCGAACGTGAAATCGTATGCGCCAACTGGAACTGGCGAATCGCCGCTTGCCGCGATGAAAGCATGGGTTAAGACGAGATGTCCGAAATGTGGCGGCGCGGCACAGCGCGAAACCGATACTATGCCCCAATGGGCAGGGTCGTGTTGGTATTATATCGGATTTGCTCTGGGCAGGCAGAAATTGAAACTCAAGCCGTCGCAGGCAAAATTATTCTGGGATCGGAAAGCGTTGAAATACTGGCTGCCGGTGAATTTTTACGTCGGCGGCGTGGAACATGCAACGCGCCATCTCATCTATGCGCGATTTTGGCATAAATTTTTGTATGATATCGGCGTGATGCCGAGCAAGGAGCCGTTCGCGAAGCTGGTGAACCAGGGGTTGATTCTCGGGCCGGACAATGAAAAAATGTCCAAGTCGCGCGGCAATGTGATTAATCCTGACGAGGTTATCAAACAATACGGCGCTGACACGCTGCGCATGTACGAAATGTTTATGGGACCGCTGGAAGCGACGAAACCGTGGGATACGCAAGGCATCATCGGCATCCACCGGTTTTTAAATCGCCTGTACGCGTTGTTCGAAGAAGCAACCCGGAAACGGAAGCCGTCCGGAAAGAAAATGGGGGAACGCCCCACATCTTCGGAGCCAGGAACCAAACAGCGTATCAATCAAGCGCTGCACCGCGCAATCAAGAAAGTGGGAGATGATATTCTCGCGCTTCGGTTTAACACCGCGATTTCTACGCTCATGGAACTGCAGAACGTCATCAGTATTTCGCATCATAAGCTTTCCGCACGCGATATGCGTTCAATGATGAAAACCATGCTCATTCTCGTGTTTCCATTCGCGCCGCATCTTGCGTCCGAACTCTGGTCTTCGGTCGAGAAAACCTTGATTGAAAAACAGCGCTGGCCCAAATACAGCACGGTACTGGTCGCGGAGCAGCGCGTTACGTACGCAGTGCAAGTGAATGGCAAATTGCGCGACACGCTTGCGGCGCGCGCGGATGCAAGCGAAGACGAGGTGGTGGCGCGCGCCCGCGCGGGCGCGAAAATCGCTTCATGGCTTGCAGGCAAGAAAGTGCGGCATACGATTTTCGTAAAGGGCAAAATCGTGAATTTCGTGGTCTGAAGCGGGCGCGGGAGCAGCGGGTTTGTGCGTTTGCGCAGTGGTACAATACGGGCACATATACTATGTGCGGGATTGTCGGGTACATCGGAAAGCGTACAGCGTTGCCGTTTCTCGCAGAAGGATTATCGCGGCTTGAATATCGCGGATACGATTCGTGCGGGTTTTTGGTGTATGACGCTGCCGCGGGGAACATATATATGAAAAAAAGCGTTCAGCGTTTGCGCGACGCGATTCCGGAATTAGACAACGCGCAGTCCGGTACGGTCGGCATGGCGCATACGCGTTGGGCAACGCACGGCGGCGTGACGGAACAAAATGCCCATCCGCACCGCGATTGCGCGCATGAAATTTTTGTCATCCACAACGGCATCATTGAAAATTTCCGCGAACTGAAACAGATGTTGGAAATGCGCGGGCACCGGTTTGCATCGGAAACCGATACGGAAACCATTCCGCACCTGATTGAAGAATTTATGAAACAGGGAGAGCGGTATGAAGATGCGGTTGCGCATGCGCTTCGGGACCTGCGCGGCAGCTTCGCGCTCGTCATATTTCATGCGCGTTTCCCCGACATGCTTATCGGCGCGCGCTTTGCGAGCCCTTTGGCATTGGGCATCGGAGACGGCGAATACGTATTCGGATCCGACCCGTCGCCGATTTCTTTGGCAACGCGCGATGTGATATTCCTCAATGACGGAGAAATGGCGGTTGTGCGCCGCGTCGGCTACGATATTCTGCGGTTTCAGGACGGAGCGCAGGCGCACGGAGTTCCTATCCAGCTCGATAAAATTGCCGTCGAATCTTCCAAGGGTGCGTTTGCCGATTATATGCTCAAGGAAATTTTTGAGGAGGCCGATGCAGTGCGCAATACAATCCGGGGGCGGCTGCTTCCCGAAACCGGATCGGTAAAACTTGGCGGCATGGAACAGTTTGAGGAGCGGCTCGCATCCATACAAAAGATCGTGATCGCGGCGTGCGGAACCGCTTCGTACGCGGGCATGGTGGGGAGGTATTTTTTTGAAGAGTACGCAGGCATTGCTGCTGAATGCGAAGTGGCGTCGGAATTGCGGTATCGTAAACCGCTCTACGACAGCTCAACGTTGGTGATCGCGGTTTCGCAATCCGGGGAAACCGCGGATACGCTCGAAGCGGTGAAAGAGGCGAAGCGGAAGCATGCGCTGACGCTTGGTGTAGTCAATGTCGTGGGATCGACCATTGCGCGCACCGTTGATTGCGGCGTCTATACGTACGCGGGTCAGGAAATGGCTGTCGCGTCGACCAAAGCGTTCGTGTCGCAGCTCGCCGCGCTGAATTTGATCGGCGTGTTTCTGGGCAGACAGCGCGCGATGTCGCTCGTGATGGGAAAGCGGATCGTTCAGGAACTCGCGCGTCTGCCCGATATCATGGAAACGCTTTTGGGCCGGAACGATGCGGTGCAAATGATCGCTGATCGTTATGCGAACGCACGCAACTTCTTGTATCTGGGTAGAAAATACAATTATCCCCTTGCATTGGAAGGCGCGCTCAAACTGAAAGAAATCGCATATATCCATGCCGAAGGATATGCGTCCGGAGAGATGAAGCACGGGCCGATCGTGCTCATCGAGCGCGACTTTCCGAGTTTTGTCATTGCGCCCCGGGATAGTGTGTACGAAAAAACATTTTCCAATATCCAGGAGATTAAAGCGCGCAACGGCGGCGTGATCGTCCTCACCACGGAAGGAAACCATGATTTCGATTCGGTCGCCGATTGCGTGCTCTTTATTCCCAAAACGATTGAAGCATTGACGCCGATCCTGGCTGCGATTCCACTTCATCTATTCGCGTATTATGCGGCGCGCGCGCTCGGTCGCGATATAGATC
>DAIDAW010000070.1 GCA_027310425.1 bacterium
CTCGTAATCCGATCCGGCGAAGGGTCCCGCCTCGGCGCCGTCGACGAGAAAGCGGATGCGCGCGCCGTTCGGGTTGTCGTCGCCGCAGGTCAGCCAGACCGCTTGCAAGGCTGGATCGCCGTCGCCTTGGGAGCCATGAGGCAGGAAGGATTCCTCGTCAAAGGTCCATAGAAGGTCGTCGATGGCCGCAAGGCGCTCGGGGGCCCGGCATTGCACCACCGCCCGCCAGCCGCGCTTGAGCGCCAACTCGATCAGGGCGGGAAGCGCCTGTTCGAGCGTGCGCCTCTGCAACTGGTAGAACCAGAACTCGGGCGTCACTTTTCGTAAAAATCCCGCACCAGGCGATCGAGCAGGCGGACGCCCCAGCCCGAGCCCCAGTTTTGGTTGAGGTCGCTGGCCGGCGCCGACATGCCGGTCCCGGCGATGTCGAGATGGGCCCAGGGCGTGTCGTTGACGAATTTCTGGAGGAACTGCGCCGCCGTGATCGAACCGGCGTTGCGTCCGCCGGTGTTCTTGATG
>DAIDAW010000071.1 GCA_027310425.1 bacterium
GGTTTATTAGTCTTGTGCGGTGAAGTGACGCGGTCATTTGCCCTCAAATCGCAGTAATTCTTAAGTGATGTTCTCCTTGACGGAACGGCCGAACGTTTTGTCCGCATCACCTAGCTTATCCAAGAAGCTCGCGGCCGAAGCAGTGGGGACCTTCATGTTCGTACTGGTGGGTGCAGGTTCCGCTGTCGGGGCGGGGGCGCTCCTCACCCCCAACTCCGCTTCGCTCCTGCTTGTTGCTGCTCTTGCCAACGGCATCGGCCTCGCCGTGGCTGTCTCGGCCACCCTCGGCGTCTCCGGCGGGGTCCTGAACCCGGCCGTGGCCATCGGGCTCTGGGTAGGCAAGAAACTCCCTTCCAGGGAACTCGTCGCTTACATCCTCGCCGAGATGATTGGCGCAGTGGCTGCTGGTCTGGCCTTGGTAGCCTCCTTCCCCTCGGCTTGGGGGGCCATGGTGCAGTGGGGCTCGCCTACTCTGAGCGGACTCCTCAGCGTGCCCCAGGGGATAACGATAGAAGCGC
>DAIDAW010000072.1 GCA_027310425.1 bacterium
CCCTGGTACCTACCAGCCATCTGGTCACATCAACGTATCTCGTGCTCGCGAATTCTACTTGCAATTCGTCTCCAGCTACGTGACATCGAGCACACCCGCAGACTTACTAGTCCTCGCAAAAGCAATCAACTTTTTACTCATAAGCGATGGGTCGGCCGTGCTCAGGTACTCCACATAAGAAAATTTTCACAAAAACAAAAAGATCGTATTTATGGAAATATACGTACTATCAACAAACTTTATTTTTTGTTAAAATTGAACTTAGTAACTTAATAATTATAAAATGGAGAATAGATACAAACTGCGTAAAAACGGAAAAAAGACTCGCCTTTGTAAGGGTAAAAATGACACTTGTACAAAGGAACCAAAGAAAGATGGTTTGTGTATGGGATGTATTTCTGGTAGAGACGCGAATATATTTAAGAACCGTGCAGAAGGAGAAATATTTACTGATGCCAGAGGAATCAGATACAAATATGTTGGTACACAATCAAAACAATTGTGTATTGGAGATAAT
>DAIDAW010000073.1 GCA_027310425.1 bacterium
CTACTGCACAGCGCCCACGCGCGACCTGATGGTCCTGCTTTGTCTTGATTTCATTGAGATTGCGCAGCGCGAGGGCAGGCCTCCGCTCTACACTTCCAAGGGCGTGAAAGAGGCTGTGAAGCATGCGGTCACGCTGGAATACGGGGAAGTTTCCGACATAACCCCTGACATGAGGCTGACGCTGGAAAACGCGGGGCACCTTCTCGGAAGCTCGGTTGTGCATGTGCATATCGGCAACGGCATGCACAACATAGCATACACAGGCGACCTGAAGTTTGACAGGACAGCGCTTTTCGAGCCTGCTTCAGCGGATTTCGCGCGCGTGGAAACTTTCATAACCGAAAGCACTTACGGAGCGGAAACCGACATCCAGCCGCCGCGCGCTGTTGCGGAATCGAATCTGGTAAAGAGCGTGAAAAAAGTGATGGAGCGCAGGGGCAAGGTGCTGATACCCGCGTTCGCGGTCGAGCGCGCGCAGGATGTGATGGCCATCCTCGCGGAGAACGGCTTGGAGC
>DAIDAW010000074.1 GCA_027310425.1 bacterium
GTATAAATCCGCGTGACGAATCCATAATCTTTTTAAACTCGTCATATGAAGAGACGTCGTGCGTATTGTCTTCGGTAAATTTTTTATGTTTTCCGAACAAATTTTCCTGAATATCTTTCAGAATCTCCGGGATTTCTTCCGTTTTGCATTTTATTTTTTGCATCATATCCCGCCGGACAACAGTCACGACGCCTTCAGCCGCCTCTTTGTCGCCGATTTCAAGACGAACCGGCACGCCTTTGACTTCCCATTTATTAAACTTGTAGCCGGCGCTTTCGCCCTCACGGTCATCGCATTTCACCCGCACGCCGAGTTTTTTGAGCGCTTCTTTTTGTGCAATCGCGTACTTTACGGTCTCTGGTTTAGATCCCGGAATGGGTATCAAAATAACCTGAACCGGCGCGATGTTCGGAGGTAACACGAGTCCGTGGTCATCGCCGTGCGCCATGATAAGTCCGCCGATTGCGCGCGTGGAAAACCCCCAGCTGTTCTGCCACGGATACAATTTTTCGCCC
>DAIDAW010000075.1 GCA_027310425.1 bacterium
TTCATGCACCCACCAACCGGCAACGGTTGGCAGTCCGGTAAAGGCGGAAATTCTTTCATAGTCGGTATACGAGTCTCCTTGAGCTTCCAGTATCACGGGTTGACCTTTCACATTTTTATTCAGATAATCAATAATCTCATTATCTTCGGGATAACTTTCCTTTAGCAAAACTTGACCGTCTAATTGTGCCTTGCGGTCGAGCCGGCCATAATAGGAAGGAATGGAAAAAAACGGATAAATGAAAGGAAAAAAAAGAAAAATAACAAAAACAATCGAAAGAAGATAATAAACAAAAGATTTTTTTATATTTTTTAGAAGATAAAAAGTAATAGTTGATGCAATCCCCATCATAATAAAATATTGATAGCCAAGCTTGAACATGGTATTAGCCCGGAAATATTGAGGATAGATGTCTTTTATATAAAAAAACTCCGGAATAATCGTAAGAAAAATACCAAAAGTAAATAAAATCAAAATAAACAAGGTTGTAGTGGATAAGTTGTAGAGGGTGGCAC
>DAIDAW010000076.1 GCA_027310425.1 bacterium
GTACATAACACCCTCTAGTGCGCCGCGCTACGCGCCATCAGCGAGTTGCGAGGAAGCATTTCGGGCCCCACTCGGCCGGACCTGCTTCACCGTTGCTGGCGACGTGGCGCGCTTCCGAGGCAAAGTTGCTAATGGATGACCGGGAGCTGGGGATAGCGATTAGGGAGGTGATCCATGATTTAATCGACTTCCCGGCAGGGCGTATTGTCGTCCGACAGCTGGAATCAGAGAATTTGCTCTTCCAAATCAAGAAACTCCAGACCGCCGACTCGGATTCGCTGGAGGGTCGCGAGGCGGTCTTAGAGTTAAGAGACAAGCTCAAAACCCGGCGCGACAGGGAGGTCGCTGTTATCGCGGGGTTGAGGCTGCTGCTCGGCCACAAGATCCTGCGTGATTATGTGCGGGTGGTTTGGGAAAAAGAGGCACCGCTGCTGGTCCGGTCCTTTGTTGAACAGGAGCTCGATCCGCGCTTTTCGGATGTAACCGGTTTGGAAAAGTTACGCCTTCATCCACC
>DAIDAW010000077.1 GCA_027310425.1 bacterium
TCATTTCCACTTATTGTAACCTGTAGTTTCTTTTTATGGACTAAAAATTTAATAGCGGCATCAATGTTATAATAGCCAGATGATTTATCTAGTCCATCTATATATGGAAATTGGTACCAAAAATTTAATTCCCCTAGTATTGTTCTAACTTTATTGAATACGATTTGATTATCTGATGAGACATACCCCCCCCAACCTTTAATTATCGGCTTAGTTTCGGGTAGGCTGGACTTTGAAACGGAATAAAATATTTGAAACTGATTATTAGTTTCAAGCCAATTTATTTTATTAATAAACACTGATGAACTTAATTGATAGGTATAAGTTTTTAAAAAATTAAGATACTTTGTAATTTGTAGATTTGTATTATTTTGTACAATTGTTATTTGGTCAAATCTGTTATTTTCATTGCTCACAGAAAGAGCTGTTGTTAAAAAATTATTATAAGTATGTGATATTTCAAAATTATTATTAAATGATGGTTGCAAAAAAGGATTTCCCTCTGAATATGAG
>DAIDAW010000078.1 GCA_027310425.1 bacterium
GTTTTCAACGATTATCTTCAAGCATTGAAGAAATATGTTAATTTAAACCCTGAAGATGCAATGAAGTGGAACGAAAATAAATTTGTTGATGAAGCTTCTAACTATGTTACATTATTTAAACTGGTTCAAGGTATAATTATGCATGAATCAGGACAATTAGATAACGATGATCTTGGAGAATACAAAACTGTACAACAGATTGTTGTTGCAGCATTTGAATTAGAAACAAAAGAAAAAGAATCACCACCGGCTTATAAGAAATATGGTATTGAAATAACCAGTGAAGAATATAAGAAAGGTCGTGAAGAATATTTAAATGGTCAAAAGGTTGAAAAACCAAAAGAGGAAATGACTGTTAAAAAAAATAACAAAGATGCTTTTAAAAACATCTTAAAGGATTTCAAATCATGATTTGTTTTGATATTGATAGAGATTTAGTATTGATTGATAATTCAAGAGTTATCGATTTAAAACAACTGAAGTATGTTTCAGATAAGGTTGTTTTAGAAT
>DAIDAW010000079.1 GCA_027310425.1 bacterium
CATCATCTCTGCACCATCCTCGACCAAGAACAAAGACAAAGAGCGGGACCCTGAAATGCATCAGACCAAAAAGGGCAATGAGTGGCATTTCGGAATGAAGGCTCATATCGGCGTGGATGCCCACAGCGGAACCGTTCATACGCTGGAAACAACGCCCGCCAATACGGCCGACATCAGCAAAGGTCACAGTTTGCTTCACGGTCAAGAGCGGTTGGTGTTTGCCGATGCGGGCTATCAGGGCATTGAAAAACGCACTGACGAAATCACCAACGCCAACGCGGTCTGGCATGTGGCGCTGCGTCCAGGCAAACGCAAGGTTCTGTGCAAGAAGGGCAGTCAAGGTTTGAGCCGAATTCTGGAGCGCCTGAAGGCCTCGGTCAGAGCGTGTGTGGAGCATCCGTTCCATTACATCAAAAACGTCTTTGGCTTGAAGAAGGTTCGATACAGGGGGCTGGCAAAAAACACGGCCCAGTTGTACACGCTGTTTGCCATAGCCAACCTGCTGAT
>DAIDAW010000007.1 GCA_027310425.1 bacterium
AAGACCAATAACAAGAAGAAGCTCAAGAAGAGTAAAGGAAGGAAGGAAGGAATTTTTCTCATAGAGAAAAAATTCTCGATGAATCATATTTTAACGACGCGCAAGAATAAAATATCTTCTTTCTTACCCATCTTGTTTCTGATCAAGCAAATTGGATTCTTGTTCTTCTTCCACTTTCCCTTTTGTCAGCTGGTCAACTTTGGTTACGAGCATCCCCAGGCGTTTTTCCGAGCTCTCGTACGCGCCCTGCGCATTGCCGATATGCTTGCCCAAAAGCCGGAAATCGTCCGCAAGCTTGTCGCCGTCCTTGCGGATGCGCGAAAATTGCTTGATAATTTCGTGCGTCTGCTTGGACAGCTGCACGTCGCGGAACCAATGCTCGATGGTTTTCAAATGCAAATACAGCTGATTGGGCGACGTCATCACCACTTTTTTGTTCCACGCATACCCTATCATATCGTCTTTGCCTGCGGCGGACGCGGGATTAATCATTTCGTAGTACACGGCTTCAGCCGGCACGTACATCATCGCATAATCGAGCGTATTCTCCGACGGTAGAATGTATTTGCCCGCGATTTCGTCAATGCGCGCCTTCACGTCCTGCACGAAATTTTTGCGGCCTGTTTCGCGCTCGCTGTCCGACTGCGCTTCCACGAATTTCACGAAATTTTCCGCGGGAAATTTCGAGTCAATGGCGATCATCCTGCCGTCGGGCAGTTTGAAAACCGCATCCGCGCGCTCGCCCGATGAAAACATATACTGCAATTCGTAGAGCTCCTTGGGATAATACTGCGACAATAAGTGCTCGAGCGACGCTTCGCCCCACGTGCCGCGCAGCTTGGGCGATTTGAATATTTCCTGGAAACTCTCAACATTCTGCACGCCTTCGCGCACGCGCTTCAAAAGTTCGGACATCTCGGTGAATTTTTCCGTAAACGATTTCGCTTCCTGCGATACTGCGCGGGACGAATTCTCAAAGCTGCCGCGCATCGCGTTCATCTGCGAAGCCAGATGCTCCATCATCTGCACCTGCATCGCAGCCATTGATTTTTTCAATTCATCGAGCGCCTGGTTCTGGCTTGCGTCGGCCGCTTCTTTTTTCCGGGACCCCAATACAATCCACGCAGCCAATGCGCCGACAACAACAAGCCCCAGCGCTGAAGCGATAATTAAAAATGTTTGCATACTGTTTTAGGAATAAATGAAAGAAGCGGCGGATACCGATAATTATTCTATTGTATCACTTGATTTTCAGTTTTGTACGCACAATTTTCTTCGGCAAAATGTAGAGAAATCCAAGAAAAACAATAGGGGCGAACAGCCACGCCAAGTTCATTTCCGGCGTTGCGAAAAGCTTCATTCCCGCCCCGGGAAATATCGTCCCCATGACGACAGGGAAAAGGAGAAACAGCGACGATGCAAACAGGCCAACTGCCGAAACATTCAGAAACAGCGCGAACAGCCATGGCATTTTTTCAAACCGCTCCCAGGCCATCTTTCCGAAAAGCCAATACATGAACCATGCAAGAAGCGCACTCCCTGCCATCAGGGAATATTCTCCGGTTTTTTGATCCATGTTCGGCGCCAGCGAAAGAGCATCCGCCGCAGCCAAACTCAATGTGCGCCAGACATACAGTGCCATAAGAATGACCACGGTTTTGCGCGCCGGGAACGAAATGCTCACGAAAAACACGACAAGGAATGCAAAAAAGAGAAGAGCGATTTCCGGCGTGAAAAAACGAAGGATGGACATAAGAGAAGATGCCACGATACGAATCGTACGAATATACGAATGATTCGTCTCTTGGTATCTTTTATTTTATTTCCCTGAAAAATCGTTGCATGAATTCGTCTACCATCTGTTTCATTTTGGGCGTTACTTCTTTTGCGCCGGTCAGATCCAGCGTAATGTGCATATTGTTCGGACCTTGATACTCGAATCGGAACGTTTGACGCGGCTGCGTGCGCGTGCGGCTGCCAGCCCCGAAATGCGCGCTGCCCCCGCCCATGCCGACAAAAAACTCGCGCAAAAGGTCGTCGAGCGATCCAACGCCTCCCATGCCGGCGCCGAACGGATTGGTACCGAAATCGAAAGAAAAATCAAAGCCCGGCGCCCCCTGGCCTCCTTGCGCGCCGCCGTACCTGCGGAACATATCGTACTGAGAACGTTTCTGCTTGTCCGACAGCGTTTGGTATGCCTCGTTGATTTCCTTGAATTTCTTTTCGTCTCCGCCGGGCCGGTCAGGATGATATTTGTGCGCGAGTTCGCGGTATTTCTTCTTTATCTCGTCATCGGGCGCGCTCTCCGAGACTCCCAGAATCTTATAATAATCTTTTTCTGCCATAGAATAGAAGATGCGAATATATGAAATGTACGGAAGATACGGATATCCGCGTAGTATCTTTTATCTTTAAATCATTACTTTTTCCTTTTCCACCATCACGGTGCCGATTTTTACGATGCGCGCGAATTTCAATGCAGCAAACAGCGCGCCGAACGCCCAATCAAACGCGAATCCGAAAAATTGGAATGCCGTGTAGAAAAACAAGAATACCGCAGCCAGGAATGCCTTGTGCACCAGATAGCGGGTTGATTCAGGAATACCCTTATACGCGTCTCGCATCCACGCATAGATCACCTGCGAAAGCGTCTCTGTCCCGGTCAGTTTCCTGCCGAGCAAGTTTCCAAATTGCGCAAGCAATTCCTGGCGCGCCTGCAGCTTCATATTCGCGAGCGCTGCGTTGAGCGCCACATCTTCAATACCCGACGGCAACACGATGCCGGAGGGCACGGGAATTTTCTGGCGCAGCGAAGCGAGCGCCTGCGCATTGATCGATTTCGCCACAATCACGTCAAGCACCGCGTTCAGATTCTTCGACGAATCGAAACCCGGATACAATACGCGCATGCCTGGATCAACGCTACGCACCATGCCTTGCACTTCCCGTTCGGTTAAAAAAGAATTTGGATCAGGGAACCGGAGCGCGCCGTACGCCATGGCGAATAAAACCGCGAGCGCGAAAACCAAAGCGGGCCGCGCAGCCAGATACACCGTTCCCATATCGAGTTTCACCACGTTGTCCATTGTGCGCCCTGAGCGAAAAAGTGAGATCGCCGCGCACAGCACGCATACGATCCAAATACCCAGCGCCCACCATACGTCGAACCGAAGCCAGAACGGCACCACAAGGAGAGAAACTTCAAGCAACGTTTTCGGAAACGCAAGAGAAGGGGGCAGTACGAGCGAAGAAATCACAAATGAGCCGGCCCAGAGCGTTCCCGCAATCAGAAGCGGCACCATCAAGAGGCCGTTCGCGCGCAGCGAATATTCCAAAAGAAATCCGGTTGCGCCTGCCGCGCCTATCCCCAGTAAAAATAGGAATGCTTTGCGCAGCGTAACCGCGCGTTCCCACGCGTCTTGCACGCCGATGATCTTCGTTTGTCCCGCGCCTTGTTCCAACATAGAATTCCGCGAGCATTACTGCACGATTCTATTGTACCATATCGACGCGCCTGCGTTAGGATGTTTGCGCGCCGCTATCTTGATTCGCGCTATTATCCTTCCCGCCGGGATTCTGGTCTTTATACAGAGTCGTACCGATTTCCTGGAGCACGGCGCTCAATTCCTGCATCGCGCGCTTCAACGCCTCACCATCGCTTCCGTCTTTAACCGCCTGCACGTCTTTGATTTTCTGGCTGATGCGATCTTTGACATCTTGAGCGATTTTTTCCTGCCATTCGCGCAAGGATTTCTCCGCCTGATATACCAGCGCATCCGCTCCGTTGCGCATTTCGCTCATTTCCTTGCGCGCACGGTCTTCTTCCGCATGCAATTCAGCTTCTTTCTTCATGCGTTCGATTTCTTCCTTGGAAAGGCCTGTCGAGCCCTCGATGCGGATCGACTGTTTTTTCTGCGTCGCCTTGTCCTGCGCGGTTACGGATAAAATCCCGTTTGCGTCGATATCGAACGCCACCTCGACTTGCGGCACGCCCCGGGGCGCCGGCGGGATGCCGTCGAGAATAAACCGTCCCAACGATTTGTTGTCGTGCGCCATCGGACGCTCCCCCTGAAGCACATGAATTTCCACCGACGTCTGATTGTCGGACGCGGTTGAATATGTTTCCGTCCGCGCTGTCGGCACGGTCGTATTCTTCGAAATCATCACAGTCATCACATTTCCCATAGTTTCAATACCAAGGCTCAGCGGCGTTGCATCCAAAAGCAGCACGTCGCGCACTTCTCCCTGCAAAATGCCAGCCTGCACCGCCGCGCCGATCGCCACGACTTCGTCAGGATTGATGTCCTTGTGCGGTTCCTTGCCGAAATACCGCTTGACTGCTTCCTGGATCGCCGGCATGCGCGTCTGCCCTCCCACGAGAATAATTTCATTGATGTCGGATTTCGCAAGTTTCGCTTCGCGCAACGTCTGCTCGACGAGTTCGATCGAATGTTCGATGTATTCACCGACGAGCTCCTCGAGTTTTGCGCGCGATATTTTCATTACGAAATGCTTGGGGCCAGACGCATCCGAAGTGATAAACGGCAAATTGATTTCAGTCTCCGCAAGCGTCGAAAGTTCATGTTTGGCGCGCTCTGCCGCTTCCTTCAAGCGCTGCACCGCAAGCGCATCCTTGGATAAATCAATGCCTTCCTGTTTTTTATACTCCGTAATCAAATAATCCATGATTTTGCGATCGAAATCATCGCCTCCGAGGTGTGTATCGCCGCCGATACCTTTCACTTCAATCGTATCGCCGCCGATTTCCAAAACCGAAATGTCGAACGTGCCACCGCCGAAATCGTATACGATGACGCGCTCTTCCTTGCGTTTATTGAATCCGTACGCAAGCGCTGCGGCAGTCGGTTCCGGCAGGACGCGCTTCACGGCAAATCCCGCGATTTCGCCCGCTGCCTTGGTTGCGGCGCGCTGCGAATCGTCGAAATATGCCGGGCAGGTAATCACCGCTTCTTCAATCGTTTCCCCCAGCTTTGCCTCGGCATCCTGCTTGAGCTTCATCAATACCTGCGCGGATATTTCTTCGGGCTTATATGTTTTCCCTCCCATGTTCACCTCAACGCCGCCCGCACCCGATTCCTTGATCGCATACGAAAGCAATTCCTTGTCGTGCTGCACGTGTGCGTCAGAAAATCGCCTGCCAATAAGGCGCTTAACGGAAAAAATCGTATTCTGCGGATTCACGACCGCCTGACGCTTTGCGGTTACGCCGACCAGGCGCTCGCCTGATTTTGAAACAGCGACCACCGACGGCGTGAGCCGGCTTCCCTCGCGGTTTTCAAGAATGCGCGGCTGGCCGCCTTCAATGACGGCCATGACCGAATTCGTTGTCCCTAAATCAATGCCCAGTATTTTTGCCATAGTTGTTTCAGATTTTTTAATTTCTTTGCCGCACCGACGCGCGCATGGCAGATGCCATATTCATATTTATTACTGCGCTATTTTCACTTTTGCGGGACGGACCACTTTATCCTGATACCGATACCCTTTATAGACCACGGCAGCGACCGTCCCTGATTCAAGCGTTTCATGATCAACCGTTTCGGTTGCTTCATGGAATGACGGATCAAACCGATCCCCTTGCGCAACGGGAATTTCTTCCAAACCATGGCGCTTTAAAATTCCGACGAGCTGCGATTTGATGAGCGCGAATGATTTATATTCCTGGCTCTCCTGCCCGAGCGACGCTCCCGCCAGATCAAAACTATCGAGCACGAGCAGCAATTCTTCAACCAGGCCCTCTTGGGCAAAACGCACAAGCTGGGTGATGCGCGCCGTCTCGTCTTTTTTGTAATTTGCGAAATCAGCGCGGGCGCGCTGCCAGCCTGCCAAATATTCGTCGCGCTCTTTTCTGCAGCGTTCCCATTCCGACGGCTCCGACGCATCTGTGCCATCGTGAACGCGCGGTGCTTCTCTTTTTTGTTCCGAATCGTTTGCTGATGCCATAGCAACTGTTATTAGTTTATAGTTTCGCAAAAATCATATGTCGATCATTACGCTGCGCGCGGCGCGCTTTTGGCAAGTCTGTTACACGCCATGCAAAACGCTCCCCAGTTTTTCTGATAATCCATGCGTGCGGGCCCGACTAAAATAGCAACAACCGGGCTACCGCTGGCTGTTTGCACCGATCTCGTAAACGCGCTTGTCTGGCCATCGCCCACCCGCATGCCTCTGAACTCTCCAACCGCAATCGCCGGCTGCGCGCCAAGCAACGCTTCAAACAGCGCTTCGCGCCTGTCTTCCAGGGAATCGATCATGCGTGCAAGCTCCACATATTCCGTCTGCGTCGAAAAATCAGGCTGCGAGAATAATTCTTCGATGCCATCAAGCGCCATATTCAAATCGTGATCGATAAACACAGAGAGGATTCCGGTACGCCGCGACAAAAACCGCGCGGCGTCTTCCAGCGTTTCAAACGGGTCGGAACCAGCATTCTGGGATTCTGCATGCACGAGATCCAAAACAGCATCCACGAAAAAAGCGTACGCCTTTGCCGTGGGTACGGTGCCCGATGAGTAATACATTTTTCTGACATATCCTTCCTGCCCAAGATCCACAAGATCGTTGCGCATCGTGGCAGGGCTCCACGCATTGCCAAAATGGCGCGCAAGAAATCCGGAGCTTACAGGTTCCCGATGCGCAATATATTCTTCCACCACAGCCTGCAAAATTGAACTGTGCCGCTCGTTCATCGCCATATTAGCAATTAGTATCTCTAACTGCTAATATACGTGCGCGCGCCAAAAAAGTCAATGATTTTTTTTCGCTTTCTCAACTGCCTCAAACGATAAATAATCCGAGGTTCACGCCATCGCCCGGCCTCAGAAAAATAGACCCAATAAAGAAATTTTTGCGTTCTGAAAAAACGGGGGTATACTATTTCCATATGCGCACCATTCAAGGAAAAACAACGTGGTATCACGCGAACGGTCCAACCAGCGAAGATATCGCATTCCTGGAGAAAGAATTTTCCCTATCTCCGGAATCCGTGGAAGAGCTCAAATCGCCGTCGACGCGGCAGAAAACGCGCCAGGAAAACGGGTCGCTGTATGCGGTAATCAAATTTCCGCTTTACGAACAGCGCAAAAAAACATGCAGAGCCGTGGAAGTGGACGTGCTCTTGCGCAAAAACGCAATTGCCACAGTTTCGTACGAAAAAATCATTCCGATCGAAGAATCGCTTAAACAAGCGGAAACCCTGGAAGGATTCAAGGCAACGCTCACCGGCAAGACCGGCGTGGCGGCGCTCCAGATCATTTTTAGCGCTCTGCTCACCTACGGCGCGCGCGAACTTGCGCACATCGACAAAAATATCAGCGACGTGACTGAACGCATATACGCAGGCAAAGAAAAACAAATGATCCAGCCGATCTCCCTCATCAAGCGCGACGTTCTTGATTTCCGCAGAATCCTCAAACCCATGGAGGGCACACTCAAGGAAATGCGCGACGCGTGCATCACGCTCTTCGAAGAAAAAAAACAATCATTTGAGAATATTCTCGGCGCATATCACGACTTGTTCGATATCATCGATAACCAGAAAGACACGATTGAAAGCCTGGAAACCACGAATCAGACGCTCATCGCAAGTCGAATCGGCGAAGTAAGTAAAATCCTCGCAGTGGCGACGTTCCTGCTTGCGCCCTTCACCATCGTGGGGACCCTATTTCAGATCAATACGCAATTCACGCCGATCATCGGCATTGTAGGCGATTGGTGGATTATCGCGGCGCTCATCGCAACGGGCTGTATCGCGCTCTACGCATATTTCAAAAAGCGCGGGTGGTTGTAACGGTAAAATCATAGAATAAAAAATTCCTGCAACCGCACGCAAACCGCGCGCAAAAAAGGAATGCATAAATCATTCGTTATGAAAATCACTGTATATAACACTCTCGGCAGGCAGCTCGAAGGATTCGCGCCGCTTTCGCCAGACAAAATTCTGATATATCACTGCGGTCCGACGGTGTATTGGACCCAGCATATCGGCAATCTGCGCGGCATGACCATGGGGGATCTCGTGGTCCGCACCCTGCGTTTTTTCGGATACGACGTGCGCCACGCGCGCAATTACACGGATGTCGGGCACCTCACCTCCGACAGCGACGCCGGCGAAGACAAAATGGAAAAGGGCGCGAAACGCGAAGGCATGACGCCTGAACAAATCGCCGATAAATACATTGCTTTGTTCGAACGCGACACGCGCGCCATCAACCTTCTCGAGCCGACGTATAAACCGCGCGCAACCGAATATGTCCCGGATATGATCGCAATGGTGCAAACGCTCCTGGACAAAGGATTTGCCTACGCGACGCCGCTCGCGGTATATTTCGACGTGAAAAAATTTCCTTCCTATACGCGGCTCTCGGGACAGAATCTGGAACAGCTGCTCTCGGGCGCGGGATCCGCGGATGTATCGGACCCGAACAAGCATTCGCCGATCGATTTCGCGCTCTGGTTCTTCAAAGCAGGAACGCACGAACAGGCGCTCCAGACATGGCCGTCACCATTCTCTTCGCCGCTCGTCAAAAACGGAGAGGGATTTCCGGGCTGGCACATCGAATGCTCCACGATGGCAAAAAAACTTCTTGGCGACACGATCGACATCCATATGGGCGGCATCGAACATATCCCCGTGCATCACACAAACGAAATCGCGCAGTCCGAATCCGCGAACGACACGCAGTTCGTCACGTACTGGCTCCACAACGAACACCTCGTCGTGGACAACGAAAAAATGGCAAAATCCCTGGGAACCGGATTTTCCCTGCAGGAGATCATCGACAAAGGATACGATCCGCTTGCGCTTCGCTACTTTTTTCTGGGCGCGCACTACCGGTCAAAACAGAACTTCACCTGGGACGCGCTCCGCGCGGCGCAGAACGGGCTTGAGGAATTCCGCAAGCGCTTTCTCGAGCAGAAAACCGCCACAAAACAGGAATCGGCAGATCAAATTTCTTCCGGCGCGCGCGAATATAAAGACCGTTTTGACGCCGCGCTCGCATCGGATTTCAATATCCCTCAGGCGCTTGCGGTAGCATGGGAAACGATAAAATCGAAGCTGTCCAGCAAAGAAAAATATGCTTTACTCAAAACTATGGATACCGTGCTCGGATTGAATCTTGACGCATATCACGAGCAAAACAGGCAAGAAGACGCTCATATTCCCGAGACAGTCCAGCGTCTTCTCGAAGAGCGCGAGCAAGCGCGCGCGGCGCAAAATTTCGAACGCGCGGACCAGTTGCGCACCGCGATTAAAGAAGCCGGATATTATATCGAGGATACCCCCGCCGGACCGCGCTTAGGAGAAAAAACGTAGAACGGCTATACCCAAGAAAATCACATCCGGCGTTGAAAAAACAGCGTCTGTCGCGGATAATACCCACATGCAACGGAAACAATCGCCAACGCGCGCGGCAAAGGAAAAACTCAATGCGACGTCTCCTGCCGAACTTGCCGGACGGATTCCCCCGCAAGATATCGAAGCAGAGCAATCGGTGCTCGGCGGCATTCTTATTGACCGCAACGCCATCAGCAAAGTCGCGGATATTCTCGTCCCCGATGATTTCTACCGGAGCAACCACCAGAAAATATACGCGGCGATGATCGAATTTTTCAGCCAAGGTCAGCCGATCGACATCCTTACGGTTTCAAGCAGGCTCAAAGACACGGGGCAGCTCGATGACGTAGGCGGCATGTCGTACCTCTCGGAACTTGTCAACGCGGTCCCGACCTCGAGCCATATCGCGCGCTACGCAAAAATCGTAAACAAAAAACGCGTGCTGCGCGACCTTCTTGCCGTTTCATTCGAAATCGGCGAACTCGCCACGCACGAAGAGAAAGACACGCAGGAAATCCTGGACAGCGCGGAACAGAAAATATTCTCCGTGTTCCAGCGCATCGTCAGTGAAGCGTTCCAGCACATCAAACAAGGGCTCCACGACGCATTCGAACGCATTGACCTTCTGCACAAGCAAAAAGATGAACTCCGCGGCGTGCCGACCGGTTTTCCGAAACTCGACAATTACCTGGCCGGGCTGCAAAAATCTGACTTGATCATTCTTGCCGCGCGGCCGTCGCTCGGGAAAAGCTCGTTCGCGCTCGATATCGCGCGCAACGCCGCAACCCAGCACAAAACGCCGGTTGGCATCTTCACGCTCGAAATGTCGCGCGACCAGGTGATCGACCGCCTGATTTCCGCTGAAGCAAACGTGCCGCTTTGGAAAATCCGCACCGGCCATTTGTCCGAGGAAGGCAGCCCGAACGATTTCGAACTCATCCAGGAAGCAATGGCGCGCCTCGACGAAGCGCCGATTTATATTGACGACACGCCTTCACCAACCGTTATCCAGATGCGCGCCATGGCGCGCCGGCTTAAAGCGGAATCTGGCCTGCGTCTCCTCATTGTCGATTACATCCAACTCATCCAGCCTTCAACCGGTTCCGACAATATGGTCCAGCAAATGACTGAAATTTCACGATCCCTGAAAGGGCTTGCGCGCGAACTCAATATTCCGGTCATCGCAATCTCGCAGCTCAACCGCCAGGTGGAACAGCGGCCAAACCAGATCCCCCGACTCTCGGATTTGCGCGAATCAGGCGCTATCGAACAGGATGCAGACGTCGTCATGTTCATCCACCGCAAGAACCGCGAAGACGAACCTATGCAGCGCGACCCGCTCACCGACATTATTATCGCCAAGCACCGCAACGGCCCTCTCGGCAAAGAGACAATCATGTTCAACGAGCAATTCGCCAGCTTCCGGCCGCTCGCGCAGGAAGGATACGCCGAACAAGGCATCGAAGAACCGATTGAAACGGTATTTTAATACCGCATCAGAACCATTCGCCATCCGCGTCTATGCTCCCCTATTCGCTCACCAGATTCATCGAATTATTTTCGAAAATACCCGGCATCGGCCCGCGCCAAGCGCACCGCATCGCCTTCTGGCTTCTCCGCCACGACAAGAATTTCCTGTACTCGTACGGGTTTGCAATACGGGATCTCGCGGATAAAATCCACGTGTGCAGGCAATGTTTCTTCGTATTCGAGACAACGTCCGGCGGTTCCGAAACCCTGTGCACAATCTGCCGCAATCCATCGCGCGACCAGACGCGCATCGCCGTCGTGGAAAAAGAAACTGACCTTATCAGCATTGAAAAAACGAAACAATATGCCGGCCTGTATCACGTGCTCGGCGGGCTATTTTCCCCCATCGAAGGCAATAATCACGATTTGAAAGTGCAGGAATTGGCGAACCGCATCAGGGAAAATCCGCAAACCCAGGAAATCATTCTTGCGTTCAGCCACACTGCGGAGGGCGACCTCACGGCGATGGAACTCGAGCGCATCCTCAAACCGTTTCCCGCACATATCACGCGGCTCGGACTCGGCCTGCCTCGCGGCGCTGACGTCGAATTCGCGGATGAAGATACGCTCGGCAACGCATTGCAATCGCGGCGATGACCCAGCGAAAGACGCAACGACTTAACGATTAACGAAACGCACAAACTTCGCTTTATGCGAAGTTTGTGCGTTATTGCCCGCAAGGCAAGTCCTTAGCCGGATTGCGTCCGGCAAAACTTTACGCCTTGATGTTGGTGATTTCAATTTCGGTTTCCGAAGCGCGAAACCCTTTTTTGACGCGGCTTCTCGCTTTCGGCCGGTATTTGAACGTAATCACTTTTGCGCCGCGCTGCTGGCTGATAATTTTCGCCTGTACTATCGCGTTGGGTACTGCCGGTTTTCCCAGCTTTACTGCATCGCCGTCTATCACGCAATACACGTTTTTCAGCTCTATCGGAGTCCCCGCCTCCCCCGCAATCCTACTGACGCGCAATTTCATGGCAGGATGCACCACGTATTGATGCCCCTGAATCTCTACCACCGCCTGTACCGATTGTTTTTCTTTTGTCGCCATAAATTTAAAACGCATTCACACCCGTTATAATCCATGCATATACAGCCACTACGATCTCGCACAGCGCCGTCACGGCTGCAAAGCAGCGCGCATACGCCGGATGTTTCGGAAACGCGCTGAACGCTATCATAGCATTGATCGCCAAAATTATCAATCCGAGAACCGGCACCGCAAAGAGCATCGAGTGCGCGCCGAATACATCGGCGCTTGATCCCCATTGATAGCGGATGATAAACGGCGCTTCGGATGCGGGAGTATGCGCGCCGATTATCCACCACGAAAGAGCGTTGAACAAAACCGCAGGGGCAAATGAAAGGAAAAAAAAGCGCCGCATATTTCAAATTTTCTTCTTCAAAAGACGGATGCATGCAACAAGAAGCCACGCGCTCTCCAGTACCACGAACGGGATGCTGCGAATCGCATACGCGTACCATATCAACAAAGCGCTGCCGGCGATGTTTAAAACCCATTCAACGTTCGATTGCTCGGAAACCATATCGTATGCGTCGAGGAAAAAAGAAACAAGAAGCAGCGCCAGCCCAAGTATCCCCGCATAAAAAGCAATAGAAAACATACGTACCGCCAACCAGATTTGAACTGGTGTTCCTGCCGTGAGAGGGCAGTGTCCTGGACCGGGCTAGACGATAGCGGCATCGGCGCGCACATTGCCGTGCGGCGCATATCAAAGATTCTAACAAAAAACTCTTATTCTGGAAACATGCCGATACTCCGCGCGAACCGAACGCCGATTGACTAAATCGAAATTATCTGCTATAATACATATAGCACCTTAAATCGCACGACAGTATCCTCCTTCTGTCGTGCTCCGAGCGCACGCATAGAGCGCGCATTCGGAACACGACACAACGCGCACAATCCCGGCACCTTCCTGCCGGGATTGTGCATTATATGAATTTAAACCGCATCCCTTTTCGGGATGCAATAATTTATAAACGCGATTTCTCGAGAATCGAGCGAAGCAGGCCGGCGGGCGCCGGAATCCGTTTCCCGCCGCGCAAAATACCCGCGATCATCATTTTTGATCGCATGCGTTCCTGTTCGCGCGGAGAAAACAAAGCGCGGTTCGAAAAGAACGAAAATACCTTGCGCACTGACTGTGTATCGAGCGGCAATTCCAACAATTGAAAAAGCACCGCATTAAAATCGTTCCGCATCCAACTGCCAAACCGGTCGACGAGGCGCATCATAGATAAATTGTATTGCAAAAGAAGGAAAAAATGGTATCACTTCGAAACGCGAAAATGGAGGAAGCTGGATCGCTGCATCTCTTCCCGAAGCTTGCGTAGTCCGCGCGATTGGATTTGACGCACTGCTTCAGGCGATTTACGCAGATGTTTCGCAACCTCATCGACATCCCATCCTTCGATAAATCGAAGCGTCAAAACAACCTGCTGATCCTCGCTTAAACGCACGAGAATCTTGGTCACCTGTTCGAATTCATCGCGCGCTTCAGCAGCGCGATGAATTGATATATCCGCTTCGATTTCTATATGCACGTTTTCGAGCGATTCGGCCGTGCGCTTGCGCGAACGATCGATGATGCCGTTGCGCGCGCCGGCAAACAGGTATGCAAGAAACGAGATGCCGCGCTCTTCGAAATGTCGGATATTCTGGAATGCCTTGAGAAAGACCGATTGCGCGATATCTTCCGCTTCGGGCGCGCTGCGCACCCGCACGAAAATATACCGGTAGACGGGCGAGAAAAATTTCTCGTAGAGGATTCCAAAGGCATTCGTGTCCCCCTTTTTTGCCTGTTGAATAATCTCGGAAAGATTCTCCTGCTTCTCCATATGAAAGAACGTCAGCGCCGCGGTTTTGTGACGCTGCCGCATTATCAACTCTATACGAGAAGACAGCCGAAAAATGGTTTTCTTTCAAGGCTGGTTCTGTTCTTTCAAAAATTTGAGTTTGCCTGACCAATTCGATTCGCGCAGGATATCTGATTCAAATGTAGAGGTAATTACCCTGTTTTTTGTGTGGCGTTCCCGGGCATATCCCAGCAGCCTGGAAAGCAAATCCGGCAGCTCGATCCCGCTCGCTTTCCATAAATGATGGTAGAGCGTACCCGGGAGCGTATTGATTTCATTTACAAATATCTGGCGGGACTGCAGGTCATAGAGAAAATCAACGCGCGCGATGCCCGAACACCCGAAAAGGCTGAACACGCGGCGCGCGTATTCCCGGATGCGCTCCGAAGCTTCTGCATCTATACGCGCAGGAATCACAATACTCTGCTGCGCTTTGCCGGTTTGCGTGCCGCCCCCTTTCAGATACTTGTCTTCATACGACAAAAATCCGCGGTCGAATGCGGTCTCTTGCACGAGCGAAGGCAGCGGATCGTCGAGCCCCAACACGGCGCACGTCAAATCCAGGCACTGCGCCACGCCGTTTTCCACGATCACTTTTTCGTCGTAATGCAGCGCCACGTCGATCGCAAACGCGCAATCCTTTTCATTCTCCGCGCGCGCAATGCCGATCGATGAACCGAGTCGGGCCGGTTTCACGAATACCGGCCAGCGCAGCGAATCCGTGATCCTTTTCATGACCGCGCTCCGGTCGCGCTCCCAATCCTGTTTTTGAAAATAGACGAATGCCGTCGTCGGCAAACCATACTGCTGGTACAGAAGTTTCGTGAGCACTTTATCCATCGAAAGGGCGGATGATACCACGTCGCATCCAACATACGGCACGTCCAATAATTCGAACAACCCCTGGATCGTCCCGTCTTCCCCGTTTCTGCCGTGAAACGCAGGAAATGCGATATCAATGACAACCGGTTTGCGAAATACGGAGCGCGGCCTGAATACGAGCGTGCCGGTTTGCGCAAGATCAAGCGTATACCCGCGGACGCCGGAGAAATTCCTTTCGCGCTGCTGGAAAAATCCGATTGCGCCGAGCTTTTCGCCGAGGAACCATGTTCCTTTCTTATCCAAATACACCGGCACCACCCGGTATCCCAGACTCCGCAGCCCGGAGATGATAAGTTCGCCGGTTATAATCGAGACGTCGTGCTCAGGGCTTCTGCTACCGAAAAAAACGCCGATAGTTTCCATACAGAAGAAAAAATATTTGTATCAGTGTAGCATATTTTGCCGCATAGCTTACAGATAGTTTTCCGGAAGATCATTCTGGAACACAACGCAATCTCCGGGTTGCATCATTTTCTGGATGGCGCGGTGCGCGTCTTGCGCGGTTTCAAACCAGAATACATCTGGTTCTGTGAACCCCGCCTGCTGGAGGCCTGAACGCAACCAGAACGCGCCAGGGCTTTTGATAAGCGCGACCTTGTCGGCGCACGCGGCAAGCTCCCTGCCAAGCGCCACATGGATTTCTTCCATTTTTGTCCCCAATTCCACCAACCCCGGAGTCACGTATATCCTGCGCCCCCCTCTCCATGATTTCAAAAACTCCATTGCTGCACGGGCTCCGTCAGGATTGCCATTATAACTGTCATCAATAATCAAAGCGCCGTTCCGCGCCTTGAGAGGCTGCAGGCGGTGCGGAACCGGCTGGAGAACAGAAAGCCCTAAACGCATCTGGGCATCGGTCATGCCCATATGCTTGGCAACAGCGATGCATCCTGCGATTGCCGAAGCGATATACGGAGCGCACAAGCGCACTGCATACGATTCTGTTTTGCCTGCAGGATCGCGAAGCGCAAATTCCGTCGAAAGCGATTCCTGCAGAAATCCGCTCGAGACAATGCGGTATGACGCGCGTTCCGCGGCGCCGTACCATATAACGTGTTTTGTTCCTGTATGCTCCTGGAACGAAGAAGAGATCAAATCATTATCGGCGTTGAGCACCGCAACCGCATCAGGTTTCGCAAAACGCACGATCTCGAATTTCGCGCGCACCGTGCGCTCAAGCGATCCGAACCGTTCCAGATGGCTTTCGTTGATCCCGGTCAGGATGCTCACTGAAGGCTGCGCGATCGAACACAATGTCCGAATGTCGCCTTCCCGATATGCGCCCATCTCAGCAAGAAAAACTTCGGTATCGCCGCGCACGTCTCGGAGAATGCAGCGCGCGAGCCCCAACGGCGTATTCATATTCTCCGGCGTTTTCACAACGCGGTATTTTTCCTGCAGGAGCGCAGCGCACAGCTCTTTCATGGTCGTTTTGCCGTAACTGCCGGTAACGCCGATGACAATGCAACGCGGCATGCGCTTGAGTTTCGCGCGCGCCAAGGCGCAATAAACAGTTTTCACCAGCCAGTCCAGCGGCGACAGGAATACGACAGCCACAACGCACCATATCCCAAAAAACGCATACGCGAAACCCAATGCACCTGCTGCCGCAGCAAATTGAAAGAAAACCGGCAATGCGCGCGCCGCAAACCAAGATGCAAAAATGAATGTCAACGCGAACGCAAGCGAAAGCGTGAATAAAACGCGCATTTTCACAGTCCAGACGAACCGTTTCCGGAGATCCCGGGGAATGCGAATGAAATACCGGAAGAACGCATTCAAAAATCTCGCGAGATCGTAATTCTCAAGCTGAAGCAAATATAAAATGTAAAAAATCCTGCGGATCATTGTTCATGCAAAAAATCAAGCACAACGCGTTCGAACTCCTGCGGCGCGTCCAAAAAGCTCATGTGCCCTGCATTTTTCAGAATAATAAGCCTCGCATTCGGAATCTCCTTCTCCATGATATATGCGACGCGCAGCGGCGTTTCCTGGTCGCGTTCGCCCCATACGACGAGCGTCTTCGCTTCCACGAGCGGCAACACCACGCGCACGTCATCCTGGACGATCGTCTGGAATACCGAACGCAGTTCCGGCGTCGCGAGATAATCGTCTGCGCCGATCGCGCGATAGAAGTATTCGCGCACTGGCCGCAAAGGTTTCAGAAAAAACACCGGACGGAGCGGTTTCACGAAAACCGCAAGCATACGTTTGAGAAACGGCTTGAAACGAATGCCGCTACTGTCCACCAACACCAGTTTATCTACTCGATGCGCATGCGCAGCGCAGAATCGGATTGCAACCCTGCCGCCGAATGAATGACCCACCAGATGGACACGCGCAATGCCGAGCGCATCCAAGAATCCCCGGACCACATCCGCATAATCCTCAACGGTGAAAAAATCGCGCGGCCGCTCCGACTTTCCAAACCCCGGCAAGTCGAGCGCCACGATGCGAAAATCGGAAAATGCGGACAACACCGGCAACCACACGGCGCTGCTCAAACGCCAGCCATGAAGAAACACGATCACGGGCTTATCTTGATCCGCGTCGCTCCTCATCAGGTAATTAATGAGGATCCCATTTACCATGATTTGTTTTTGTTCGAACATGCGGATTATTGCTGTGTCAAATCTTCCGGTTTGTCCGGCGGAATACCATAATAATTCACGAGATATTTCATGATTTTCCCCGCAAGCGGCACCGCGGTCGCTTCAGCATACCGGACTCCTTTCGGCTCCTCGATGCGGGTCAGAATCACGAATTTCGGATCCGTCGTCGGCCCGAATCCGACAAACGTATGATTCACCGATCCTGAATATCCGCTTCCATCGGAACTCGCAATATCCGCAGTGCCGGTTTTACCCGCAATCCGGTATCCCGCGACGCGCGCAGGACGTCCAGAACCCAATTTCGCTTCCACGACTCCTTCGAGCAACGGCACTTCCTGCGCCACCACGTTTCTGTCGATCATTTGCCCTATAATACGAGGCGTTGTTGTTTTCCGTGTGCCATCGGGAAACTGCACGGTATCAACCACGTACGGCTGCATCACAATGCCGCTGTTCGCAAATGCGGCAAACATCTGGATGAGTTTTATGGGAGTAACCGCAATGCCTTGGCCGAATGACGCTTCGGCATAGTTTACATCGTTTGCGTATTTTCCGTCGAGATTCCCGAACGAGTTTGCGATTTCCTGCGGTACGTCAATGCCGGTTTTATCCCCAAAACGGAGCGTTTTCAGGACAAAATCGCGGAAGGCCTGGTTTCCGATCGTCCGTTCGATAAACACCGCTCCCAGATTGTACGAACGCTGCAGGAACAGCGCCATATCGATCATCTTGCGCGGAGCGGAATTGCCGGCATTGTGTATTTTCACATTTCCTATAATCTGTTCCCCGCTGTCGTAATACGAACTCTGCGGCGTTATTTTGCCGCTCGTCAGGCCCGCGGCAAGCGTGAACGGCTTGAATACCGAGCCAGGCTCGTAACGGAGCGACACCGCGCTGTTGAGAAATACGGAGAGATTTTTTTCTTTCGCATAGGTATTCGGATCGAACGACGGATAATTTGCAAGCGCCAGAATCGCGCCGGTTTTCGGATCCATCACGATGACATTCCCCGACTTTGCATTCCACTGCCGCACCTCCTCCGCGAGATCCTTTTCCGCTTCGGATTGGATATTGGGATCCAGGGTGAGTACAATCTGCGCGCCGTTTTGTACATAAAAACTTTTTGCGCCCCAGAGCGATCCCTTGTCCATCAATGTCCGAAGTTCGTCTGCGGACAAACCGCTGCCGCGCAGCGCTCCGTCTTGCCCTAATTCGATGCCATAGCGCCCTGCGCTTTTCCCTTCACTGTCGTATCCCACGAAGCCGATGATATGGCTTGCAAAATTTCCCAACGGATAATAACGTTCGCGATGTTCGGTCATCACCAGTGAAGGAATATTTTTTCCCTGGATGCGCGCGGCAACCTCTTCGGGTACGTGCTTGGCAAGCGTCTCGTAGGGATCATTGCGTTTCGCAAGTTTTTCCGCTACCGCGGAAACATCCAAAGACAACGCCTCCGCCAAAGTTTGGGCATCCTGACGCAGCCGCTCTCCTGCCTTGCGCGGGTCCACGCCTATTTCAAAAAACCGCTTGCTCACTGCGACTGCCTGAAGCCCGCCGTCTTTGTTGCGGACATAAATGTCTCCGCGCTCTGGTTCAATATTCGCAATTTGCGCCTGCTGCGCAAACGCTTTTTGTTTCCACGATTGGTATTCGCGCACCTGCACGCCGAATAATCTTCCGCTGATAATATTGACAGAAACGAAAAAAATACCTCCCATGATAATGAGGCGCGTTGAAAATGAATTGAAGCCGAAACGGAATGCGCTCTGTCCGAATTTCTTTTTTGCCTTTCTCTGCATACAAATCTCTCTCGCCCAGCATCCGGCTCTTCAAAGCAAAGGTCTGCGCGTTTTTGGGAGCGCTTACTGCACCGGATGAAGCGCTGCGCTCACGGCAACATGATCCTGCGTTTGCGTAATATATTCTACCCGAACCGGATTGCTTAATTGTACCATGGACGCGTACGTTTTCAGCGCATCCGGCGACAAGATTTCCGCTTTCTGCGCTTCAAGCGAATCATGCCGCGTTTCTTCCTGTTTGATCGCATCCGAGACGCGCCTGATATCCGAGGAGAGAAGCACGGAATGGACTCCGGAAACCAACACCCATCCTACGTTCAAAATCACAATCGCAGGAATCACCACCGGCACAAGCGAAACGGGGCGGCGGATACCCTCGCGTATGAATAAACGCATGCGATCAAAAAACGGCTGATGTCTCTCAAAACGCTCGGAAAGCGAGCTTGTAAATATGAATTGCCGTTGTGTAGGGGTGAGAACTGTCATAAAAACGAAAAGGTGTTTGCAGTTATTATTTTTTTTCAAATACGCGCATTTTTGCCGACCGAGAAGAAGGATTGGCAACCAGCTCTTTTTCCGCCGGTATAAGCGGTTTTTTCAAAACCTGCTTTCCCGCGCCGTCCGCCTCGGCGGACCGAAACGCGTACTTAACGATTCGATCCTCCAGGGAATGATACGTAATGGCGACGATTCGCGCGCCAGGTTCCAGAATCGCGATGGCCTGCGGCAGCGCGGATTCGATATTTTCCAATTCGCGATTCACCGCAATGCGCAGCGCTTGGAACGTTCTGGTCGCCGGATGGATTCTTCGATGGCGGAGCGCGGCAGGGTATGCATTCCATACGATATCCGCAAGCTCCTTGCTCATTCCAATTGGATGCATGCTGCGCGCCCTGATAATGCCTGCCGCGATGCGCCGCGAAAACCGCTCTCCTCCGAACTTCCACAGGAGCGATGCCAATTCCTCTTCTGACAGGTCGTGCAGGATATCGCGCGCGTCGGGTCTCGCGCCTTCGCGGTATGCCATAGAAAGTGGTTCATCGCGCGAGAACGAAAATCCTCTGCCGCTCTGCTCGATCGTCATGCGCGAGAATCCAAAATCGAACAAGACGCCCCATACGCGCACCAACCCCGCTTTCCGCACGATATCCGCCATGTTCGCAAACGAGTCAGCCGCAAGCAAATATCTGCCGGCGGCGATGGCTACGGAAAATTTTCGTTGCAAATAAAGCACCGTCGCGTCGTCCCATTCAATGGCGCACACGCGCCCGCGCGGCGCGCAGCGCTCAAGCATCAACGCGGAATGTCCGCCCTGCCCTGCCGTCGCATCGACATAATCGCGGTTTGCCGCTATGCAGAGCGCGTCTATTGATTCGTGTAAAAGAACAGGAATATGGGTTGAAGGCGTATCGCTCACCGCGTCATGCGAATCATTTCGCTCACCTTTTGCGATATGCGATTTATCATTCGTCATTCGCGTTTATATGCCCGCTCCCATCAGCCGCTCAGCGATATCTTCTGACTCTCGTTCTGTTTTTGTCTGATACTCTTTCCATTTCGCCTCGTCCCAGATTTCCAAACGGTTGAACACGCCCGCCACGATTGCTTTCTTGCCGATGCCCGCGTACCGACGCAAATGATCAGGCAACAGAATGCGGCCCTGCACATCCAATTCGACATCGTGCGCGCCCGCGAACAAAAGACGGGAAAACGCGCGCGAATTCGCTTGTGTGAGCGGAAGCGAAGACATTTTTTCAGCGAGCTTGTCCCATTCCGCTTTTGCGAACACGAACAAACACGCGTCAATGCCGCGCGTCACCACGATACCGTCCTGTAATTGCTTGCGGAATTTCGCCGGAATCGCCATCCTGCCCTTCTGATCGAGATGATGCTGGTATTCTCCGATGAACATGGAAAAGATTTAAGATTTAAAACGGAAAATTTGAAAAAGAAGAAATGTATTGAAATCAAAACCCGATACTTTGCTTTTATCCCTTTATTTATTTGTTCTTCTCATATCTTCATTTATCCACAGATTCACCCACTTATCCACATAGTTATCCACAATTCACCACTTTCATAAACAATTTTAGTATACAAACCCCACTTGTCCAGTGTGGATAACTAAAATATCCGTATACCTAACCGCAACCCAGAACAGATTCAAAACGCGAAATCTAAAAGCAAAAAATCAATTATAAAAAACCTTCTAAAAAGAAGGTTTTAAATCTCTATGAGCAACAAACGTAATGACTGTACCGCTGAAAAGCCGGAATCTATGCGTTATGTTTCACAATAATCACGTCCCCTTCGCGAACAATATATGTTTTCCCCTCTGATCGTATAAGGCCTTTTTGGCGGGCTTCAACCCATCCGCCTGTTTTTATAAGCGTTTCCCAGTTTATGGCGTCCATGCGTATGAAATTTTTCTCGAAATCAGTATGGATAACGCCGGCTGCGCGGGGTGCAAACGTATTCTTTTCAATCGTCCATGCCCTCACTTCTTTTTCTCCTGCAGTTAAAAACGTCATCAAGCCGAGCGTTGAAAATGCTTTCATGATAATGCGCTCAAGCCCGGATTGTGCAATGCCGAGCGATGCCAAATACTGACGCTGCTCTTCTTCAGAGAGCCCAGCAAGTTCCATTTCGGTTTTTGCGCAGATTGCAACCACTTGATCCGGCACAACACCGAACTCTTTTGCAGAATGCTCCTCAAGCGCCGTTGCGTTGCGCACATCCGACTCATCAACATTGAGCGCGATCAAAATCGGTTTTGCGGTCATAAGATGGAGATCTGCGGCATGCGGCTTTTCGTCTTCAGTAAAAGCAACGCCGCGCGCGGGAACGCCGCTTTCGAGCGCCTGCCTGAGCTTCTCCACTACGTGCCAGCGTTTTTGCATTTCCTTGTCAGGCGTCATGCCGGGATTCTTCTGCTTTCCCAGAGTTTCCAAATCCGCAAGCAGCAACTCGGTTTCCACGGTTTCGAAATCTTTTTTCGGATCAACCGACCCTTCTTTGATAATATTCTCATCGGCGAATGCACGCACGACGTGGCAAATCGCATCGGTCTGCCTGATGTGGGACAGAAACATATTACCCAATCCTTCGCCTTTATGCGCGCCGGCGATCAAACCGGCGATATCCACGAATTCGACGATCGCAGGAATAATCGGCGGCAGTGCCGACATATCCCCGCTCTCTTGCACCATGGCAGCCAATTTCATAAGTCGCGCATCCGGGACAGGCACGACGCCGACATTCGGTTCGATAGTCGCAAACGGGAAATTGGCGACAAACGCCTGCTGTTTTTTGAGCAGCGCATTGAACAACGTTGACTTGCCCACATTGGGAAGCCCGACAATGCCAACGGAAAGATTCATCAAAAAAAATTATTTGCTTTCCGATCCCGCGCCGCTTTTCGCGAGCCGGCGATCATATTCCACTAACACCTGCTCAAGCGCTTCTTCAAGATTGACATCCAGGCTAATCGTAGTTTGCAATTCTTGAATCGTCATACGTAGTGGACGATACAGGATTCGAACCTGTGACCTTACGGATGTGAACCGTACGCTCTAACCAGCTGAGCTAATCGTCCATGCAGGATATACCAGTATACCATTTCCCGGCAAAAACCCCGAAGGTTGCTCCGTTGGACGGTCCTGTGCCGCAATCATCACGATCAACACGATCAACAGAAACAAAACGAGTGTCGCGAGATATCCGGCGCGCGTTACCGAATAGCGATCGTGCTTGACGGGGCCGATGCGGGAAAAGAATACGCGTTCCGCGAAGCGCGCGAGCGCGCGGAACCGTTTCGTCACATGCTTCAGATCGAAATTGTTCGGCGCGCCGTCATGATCTTCGTCGTCCACAAGCAGGAATACGACATTCAAGACAACGAGACCGACTGCAATGGGGATAAGATTCAACGGAGACCAATATGGGATTGTCTTGGGAAATGTCTGTAACAACGCTTCATCAACAACAAAACCGCTCCCGAGGCCGAACAAAAGCACGCTCGGAAAATACTGGCGAAACCAGTACAGAAACAGTCCGATCACAACGAATGCATATCCCCACTCATAATGGTGCAAATGCACGCCGCGGATGATAACCGCGCAAAACACCCGGTACGTCACGCATGTGAAATACAAAAGCACGCGCGTCACGAGAATCGTCATCGTATACGAAACCAGGAGCACCCATACGTTTTCCTTTATCCAGAATTTGCGCCTCGCCTGTTTCATGCTCTTTTTAGTATGCCCTATTTTCAGGAACGAAAAAAGGGCTGTGTAAGCCCTTTTTCCTATTTTCCACTCTTATTTCAGCTCAACGGTCGCGCCCGCCTCGGTCAGCGTTTTTTTCATCTCTTCCGCTTGGTCTTTGGACACATTTTCCTTCACTGCTTTGGGAGCAGCGTCAACCAAATCTTTCGCTTCCTTTAAACCCAAACCGGTAATATCACGTACCGCTTTGATGACCGCAATTTTCTGTTCGCCTGCAGCCGTGAGCATAACCGTGAAGGAAGATTTTTCCTCGCCTCCTCCGGCGGCATCTCCAGCCCCTCCGGCGGCAGCCGGAGCTGCGGCGACCATTGCCTGCGCTTTCACGCCGAATTTTTCTTCGAGCGCTTTCACCAGTTCAGCGAGCTCGAGCACGGACAATTTTTCGATTTCCTCGATAATTTTCGTATATTTATCGGACATATAATCTTTGGATATTTAATTTTTACGGACGTTTTTCAAACTGAGTCGACCTTTTGAAATAAACTTCTCAATCGCTTTTTATTTTTTACTCTTCTCGACCGCCGCCAGCGTCATCACGAAATTCTGCACCGGATAGTTGAGCGCATACACCAAACCAGAAAGGGGCGATGCAATCACATTCACGAGCTGCGCCACCAACGTCTCTCTGCCCGGAATCTGCGAAAGCATCACCACTTGCGGCTTGCTGATGAATACCTGCTCCATGAATCCGCCTACGACAGAAACCGCATCCTTCATCTTCGGCTTTGCGGAAATCCCTTTGACGAATTTCTGCACCGCCTTCGCAACATCGACTTCATTTTGCGGCGCCCACACCAGGCCGATTGATCCTTTATACGCATCCCAATTCGGAAATTCCAATTTTGCCCGCTCAAATGCTTTGTGCGCCAACGTTTTTTTCACCACCATATATCCGGCGCCGAGAGTGCGCAGCCCCGCTTTGAACATCGTGATGTCAAGCGTTTTCGCGCGCATGAGATCGACCAAAAATACGGTTGGATTCTCTTTGATTACGCGCTCGATTTCCTTGAGCGACATCTGCTTTTGTTCTCGCGTTAAAGCCATAGGTAATTTTCAATTTATGAATTCACAATTTTCAAACCTGAAAAATAAAAAATCTGTGGATCCACAGACTGAGTTTGAGCGCCACGCATTCCGGCTCCTGCCAAAATATGCGCTTTTGTCCTCGACAGGTCTTGCGGGATATCTCCCCTGCCTGTTGTCTATGGATGAAAGCAGTATAGCACAATAGAATAAAAAGTCAACTGGCAACAAGACGGCAGGAGTTTATCCTGCCGTCAAACGATAATACGTCTAAATTTTAATTCAATGTCCTCCCCCTGGCCGTTTCGTCGGCTTTGTCGAGCCGTCCCCCTTTCCTTTAATTTTCCTGCCGATCAAGATGATAATCCCCGCTGGTACTAGAATCAATAATCCTGGTAGCATTCTCATCCTCCAGAGGAAAAATTCGCCACAAAATCTCGCAGCGTTCAAAAATTCTACTTCAATCAGTTTATAAAGTCAAGGTACAACAACGCCCGACAACTGTCGAGCGTTGCCGGGCTTATCACCCGATAATATCGCACTGGCCTGGCACGGCTGGATTCGGTGCCGTGCCTTCCGGACAATGATCCATGACTGATTGCGGCAAAACCAGGATCATAAATTCCGATGATCCTGCCATCGAGACCATCTGCTGGATCGCGACCCAAATTTTGCCGTAAATCTCGCGATTCACCTGGGTTGCCGGTTTGCCCTGGGTAAGCAATTTATTCTGCAGAGAGTTTACGCCCTTCTGGAAGACGGCGTATTCATTCTGGGGAATAATCTTACCCAATGTCTCTTCGGCTGTCGTGATTGCCGAGGGAAGCTCCACGT
>DAIDAW010000080.1 GCA_027310425.1 bacterium
GTTCACAAACTCGTCGAGGGAGGTGGACTCTGCGAGCTTCTGCACGGTCCCCCGGTCGAGGAGGGTACCGCGCAGGACGAAGGCCTTGGTCCCGACGTAGGTCTTGCTGGACAATCGGATAATATCCCTTGAGAGTGGAAAAGCCGCCCGACATCTGGTTATAATTGTTAGCCTGACGGCACCGAGTTCTGCTCGTAAACGGGCGACCAATCGGCGCTTCGTCCTGCGGGGCGGTAGCTTTCTTTCCACCTATCGCCCACGCCAAACCGAACAGCGACGCGAGAATGACAAGGATTCCGAGCATGGTCAAAGGCCATGCCGAAGGAGGAGTGCACGAACATGCTGAGGTGATCCGGGCAGTCTGAGTGGGGCAGGCGGTGGAGCATTCCTGCAGTAGCCCAACGATCAGGATGAGCGCTCCGAGAGCAGCCCCACGATTGATGCCAATCTGAGAGTGGAATCGCCAGTCAATTGGCTTCGCTCTTCCCGTACCTTAGCTCTCGGTGT
>DAIDAW010000081.1 GCA_027310425.1 bacterium
GCTCCGCAAGAACCTGCACGCCCTCCACACCGCGCCCTTTATCGACGACTTCGTCGTGCCGCCTTCAAGCTACCCGCGCTTCCTTCCGAAACTCTCCGCGCTCCTCGAAAGCTACAAAGACCATTTCATCTATACGATCGCCGGCCACATCGGCGACGGCAACTTCCACATCATCCCGCTCATGGACCTCACCAAGAAAGAGAACCGCGACGTGATCCTCGAGCTCGCGCCGAAAGTGTACGCGCTCGTGATCGCTGAGGGCGGCACCACGACCGGCGAGCACAACGACGGCATCATCCGCACGCCGTTTTTGCCGATGCTCTTCGGTCCCGAGATGGTCGCTCTCTTCGAGGAGGTGAAAAACGTCTTCGACCCGCTCGGCATCTTTAATCCCGGTAAGAAGGTGCACGGGACCGTCGACGACATCGCCCGCACGATGCTTCGGGAATCTAAGTAACTCGAAAGAAATGCCGGCCTCCGGCGTACCATCTGGTATCAGCCTTTAT
>DAIDAW010000082.1 GCA_027310425.1 bacterium
TCAAGTACCTCAAGCAGCGCTGACTTCGCAATGATGAATGATGAACGCTGAACGACGAATTAAAATTCTGATCCGCAGGTTTTCTCTGACACTCAGCATTCGGCACTCAGCGTTCATCACTGCTTTAAGATAGCCCCACGATCTCGCCCGTCTCCGGGTCCAGGTCCATCCGTTCCCCAGCCGGCTTTTTCGGAAGCCCCGGCATGAGCTGGATGCCGGAGCAGACGGCGGTCAGGAATCCCGCGCCGGCCAGGATGCGCAGCTCCTTGACCGGCAGCGTGAAGCCGGAGGGACGGCCCTTGAGGGCGGGATCGTGCGAGAGCGAGAGCGGGGTCTTGGCCATGCAGACGGGGAAGCGCCCGAAGCCCAGCCTGGCGGCCTGCTCGATCTGGGCTTCCGCCTGTTCCTCATACAAGACCCCGGCCGCGCCGTAGATCCGTCGCGCGACCGTCTCGATTTTCTGCTTGATCGGCGCCTCATCGGCGTAGAGCGGGGCAAAGG
>DAIDAW010000083.1 GCA_027310425.1 bacterium
GCCGCCTGACGCTCGTCTATGACCTTGAATGGCAGGCAGCCGCGTTTGGACCAGCCGCTGGCAGATCTATTGGGATCGCCATCGATCAGCAGCGTCGGAGCTTTGTCCTGCAAATAAGCTGCCAGGTGAACAGCGGTGGTCGTCTTGCCTACGCCTCCCTTGAAACTGGCTACTGTGACTATCACTAAAACCTCAACCTTCTAGCTGTTTGGATTTTTGCGTACGCAAAAGTTTGGGTACGCGAGTTGTTTGGAACGCTAACCCTCTTGTCCGCCTGGCATGAATAGCCTTTTCCAGAAGGACGGCTTGGGCTGCTTCAGTTGCTGAATCTCCCTTTCTAGCTGTTCAAGTTTTGCCGCGCTCAACACTGCTTCTTCGGCCTTCTGTTTGAGTTTTTCGTTTTCCTCTTCAAGTGCCCTGGCTTCTGCCTCTTTCTCGGCCGCCTTGGCAAACTGAATCTCAGATGCTTTCCTTTCAGCTTCGATGTCACTCAGTAGCTTT
>DAIDAW010000084.1 GCA_027310425.1 bacterium
AAAAGTATGGTCGACGAGCTGTACCAGGTCGAGGCCGAAGCCCACTACGAAGAAGCTAAAACCACTTCTGTTTCCGTCAAGATGGACGTGCCATCAGCCGCAATGCTGACCGTTTTATCTGAGTTGTTTGGGCAAAGCCGATACGCCTTTACCGGCGAGATTTTGGAAGACTTCACGGCTGATTTGTTTTTCAACCTGCCAGAACAGAAACGGGCCGAGATTGCCGAGAAAGCCGACAATTTGGCAACTGAAATGCTTGCCAAGCAGGGCATTACCATCGAAAGCAATGGCCCAGCCGGTCACATCAAAGGAGATCAGACCTGGCGTTCTGTGAATGCCAGTAAGGGAATTATTGAGGCTTATGAAGCCGACAATAAGGAGGCCGCGTAATGTTGAGCATGTTCACCGTAACCGGCCAAGTGATGAAAACCTTTATCCAGCCTGGCGGCGTGGATAAGGAAACCGGCGAAACGTCGCCACCAACGGCCAAAGTACAGATC
>DAIDAW010000008.1 GCA_027310425.1 bacterium
GTCCTGACTCACGGAATATCCCGTACCCGACCATGACGCATCGGCATGAATGGCACGAACATAGTCGGGATGCGCGATAAGGAAATATCCGTGCGCAGGAATAACGCCTGAAAATTTCTTGCTCGAGAGCAAAACCGAATCCGTCCCGGATTGCGTTTTCTTGCGCATTTCCCATCCCGCAAGATCCACTGCGCCATTGTTCGGATTATAGAGTTCCACGAATTCGTGCTGCGCCGAGTCGGCATCCGCAAGCATGATTTCCGATATCAAAACAGCGCGCGCCGGCTTTCCAGCCGAAGACGCTCCGTTGATTTCCGCAGGAGATGCGGACAGCGCGAATGGCGTTGCGCGCGCATCCGGCTCGCGCGTATCAAATACAACATCAGCGCTTGTCTGTGATTCGCCGCTGATTCCCGACAGGACGCGCGCAACTAACGATTGGTTTGCATCGCCTGATTTTTGAACCTGCGGGGCAACAGAAACGGAAGCGGCCCGATACGACGGCTGGGCAATCGACACGCGCGTGTTCGCGCTTTCCCAAAGCCGCGTGCGCGCTCCGGGAATCAAAAGAATAAAAAATGCCGCTGCGGCGATTGCCAAACCAGCGGTCAGAAGTATCGTAGAATGAGCCAGTCCCGATACGCTTTGTATGCGGGCGTGCGCCATATCTTTTGTTCTCAGTATAGCACGGTTTAGCGCCGCACCGCTCAGAGCGCGGCTGCTTGCCGCGTGAATATGAAGAGGCAGCGCACGCGCGTGCGCTGCCTCTTCCGTATTCCGCTTGCTGCCGGAATCGGCAGCTGGAAATAATTACGATTTCCATTTCGTCCCGCCGCGCGGGACGGTTACGCTCCTTTTCAATTGTACGAATCGAAAGCGCAGGCACTAGATGTCGTCAAACTCTAGATATACGCACTTGGACAAATATGCCTGAGGAGAGTCCGTGAGGCGCAAGCGGATTCCATTGATCATATGCTTCCAAGCGATATTTCTTGATTATGATGGCCCGACCACGCCATCTACTAGAAGAAACGGATCGCGCGCGGATCCGTATCGCCAGCAACGACAAATTCAAAAAAAATGTCAAGAAAAAGAAGTTTGCTCAATGCTTGGCTAAAAGCGATACGCTGAATTCATATTCCCGCAACGCGGATTGCCGGGCTGATATCGCATCAGCGGTTCCAGCAAACTCGCCGAGCGCTGTAATTAAGCTTTCTTTATCTAACTTTCGAAGAGCTAATAGCCGTTTCAAATCGAAGTAATCCGTCACGCTCGTATGCCTGTCTTTCGAGATAGTTATGCCGTCTTTCACCAGATATAATTTATGAATTTTGCCGGCGACTAAATCAATGAGATTCACCACATTGAGGGATGTGGCCTCGCCCCTTGAATTGACGAGCTGTTTTGTTTCCCATGATGGGCGATATCGATCTTTTGTGTTGATTTTGATTTCGAGCCTTCGTTTCTCATCGAACGTTTTTGTGGGATCATCTTCCCAGTATTCAAACCTCTCCGCCGTCTTATTGCGAAGGATCCACCGCGTTTTCTCTTTTTGCAGGATAGTGCTTATGGCAGCGAATATCCGTTCTGTTTGATTCGCGTCCGCGATAATGAATTGCCCATCGATATCCCCGTGAGGGCGTGTGATTCTGCCGCCGCAGTGAGCTTCGGTGGCATACCCGCCGGGGACAAGAAATATAATGCCCATCTCCCGAGCATACGTGTCGAGCGCTCCGATGGTTTCGATGTCGCTATCGGCTTTTGCGACAGCTTCCGCAGAAAGTATAAGCTCTCGCGTGTCGTTTTCTAACCCGCTCATGCAACCAGTATAACAAAATCTCATTTTCCAAAAAATCCCTGCTTGGCAGTTTATGGTAAATTCCATCAACGTGACGCTTTGTACGTGTCCCCCCGGGAGGAATCCCTGCCCGACGGCTGGCGGGGAACCCCCATCCTCGCCTTACCTGCCCGCCATACCTGTCCTCTCGGGAGGAATCGAACCTCCATCTAGGGATTAGAAGTCCCCTATTCTGTCCATTGAACTACGAGAGGGTGCTGTCTCTGATATCCTAATCAAGATGCTGACCGATGCGCTTACACATTGTCCGCTCGTGACGGATCCGCCTGCGGCAGAATCTACGGGGAGAAAATGCTACTTAAAAGCTCTCAATGCAAGATCTATAAGGATATCACCCCTTTTCCCCCATCTGAGTAAATTATTTACATCCTTGGCATCGCACGTCAATCGCTCAATTGCTTTCCCCGCAGGATCTTGTATCTGGCCATCGCTTAATTTTACTTTTGCGGCGTATCGCAGATTATACGAAACATGATCCGGGTCAGATAGTTTAAAACTTTTTATATATGCAACCGGCTTTACTTGTATCAATTCCACATTCATTTCCTCCCGCAATTCCCGCGCGAGAGCCGCTTCAAGGTTTTCTCCGGCTTCAACTTTTCCACCCGGCAAACCGTAATACCCGTCGATATGTTTATAGACAACAATCTTTCCGTCTTCCGTAAATGGAACTGCCTGCACCTGCGTAACCGGTGCCAAAGATTGAGCCTCGTCATCATACACATATAACTCCGATACAAATGATACTCTTTTCCAATCGGAAGTTTCTTTGTACAAAAGTTGTGGCATATATTCGGGATATTACTTTCTGGTCGGGCTGCCGAGATTTGAACTCGGACTAAATCCTCCCAAAGGACTCGTGCTGCCGTTACACTACAGCCCGTCTCTTTGCATCATATCTGAGGTTGGAAAAAAATTCAAAAAACACCCAACGACCGCAGAATTTCCTGCGTCGTGGTTGCATCCTGATCCAGGATGCGCGCCCGGCCGTCTTTGTCTATGACAAACGGCACGAGTTCGTAGGAAAGCGCATCGGTATCCGGCGACCAGGACAATTTCACGAGCGCGCTTTGCATCGTTGCCTGGGACCACGATTGATCGAATACCAGATTGCCCAGGGAATAGAAAATATATTTTCCCTTGTATTGCTCGATCGGCTCCAGCACGTGCGGATGGTGTCCGACCACGACATCAGCGCCGGCATCCACGGCAAGTCTGCCGATGCGTTTTTGTTCCTCCGTGGGCGTCGCGCGGTATTCTTCGCCCCAATGGAAATTCACCACGGTAAAATCGCTTCGATTTCTTAAATCTTGAATCGTCGTTCGTATCTCTTCGTCCCCGACGTTCCCCCAAGTGAGATTGAACGATACAAATCCGATTTTTTTGCCGCGCACGTCTTCGATCGTCGACGATGCGTGATTCACCACGCGAATCCCGGCGCCGGAAAGCAACGCATTCGTGTCGCGCACGCCCTGCGCTCCTTGGTCAAGCATGTGATTATTCGCAAACGATACGGTTGCGATTCCCGCCTGCGCAAGCGCCTGGGCAAACTCGGGCTCGGCGCAAAACCGCATGCTTGATGCGCTGGAAACAGCGCATGTTTCAAGAAGCGGCGATTCCAGATTCACCGATCCTGCGTCTGCCGCGCGGAAAAACGGCGCGACATCCTGGAATGGATATGAATAATCACCGCGCCGGTTCGCAAGATACCCCACCATGCGCCCCAGCATGACGTCTCCGCCGAATACGAATTGAATGGACCGCGTGGTGATGGAAAAAGCGCTCGGCGTGACCGCAGGCGTCACGGTTGGCGCGCCGGTTCCTTGCCGGGAAAACGGCGCAACGCCCAGCAATCCGAACGCGCCGAGCACCGCAATGCCGGAAAGGCCGATGCTCCATGCCAATTTTCTGCGCCCGATATTCATATCATCGAGTATACTATATATACTCCAATATGTGCGCCCGTATTTGCGATTACGCAAGAAATCATTTATGATACTGATGAATTCTGAAAAAAGATTTTCCTGTTTGCAGGATAAAAAATCTTTTTCGGAACTTTTCGCCTCAAGCGAAATCATGGTGGCTGTAGCTTAGCCCGGCTTAAAGCGCCAGGTTGTGGCCCTGGAGAACGGCGGTTCAAATCCGCTCAGCCACCCCACTGACCCAAGAAATTGAAAATCGCCCCATCGGGACGATTTTCTGTTTTTTATTCGATATTGCTGATTTTGGATTCCCCCTCGAAAAATCAATCCATCAGACTATGGGAAGACCGAACGCAGTCACAACAAGATGTGTCTGCGTCGAAGTCCCCGGCGGAACGATCTCAACCGTAACCGCGAATTGATTGCCGACGCGGCACCCGAATAATCGTTCCAACCCAAAAACTTCTTGGTCAATATGTTCTTGGTCGAACCACACGGTGAAAACATCTTTGTAACCAGCGGCTTCAACGTTAAAATCCACCCTGTTGTCGTAAACCGCGGTTACTTCCGCGATCCCTACAATTCCTTTTGTCATTCTTCCTCCTTTCATGAGGTGAATCGGATACTTTTTTCAAAGTATCACGTTTCTTGCAAAAATCAATTTTCATGTTTTAATTTCTCCTTCTCTGCTAGTGCTGGCGCAATCCGCATTTTCGGGTACAATACGAAAAACCATGCATACCCCATTTCAGAAACAGCAAACACAAGACGCGCAAGAAAACAAAAGTGAGACATATCTGCCGCTTGGACCGAAAACCTTCGCGGTACTTATCATACAACGGTCGCTGGGCATCGGCGTTTTATTCATCGGCTTCATCGCGCTCGCGGGAGTCAAAAGTTCCGTACCCGCGTTTCTCGGGCAGTACATAGACCTTGCCATCAGTTTCGGCCTGGTCGCTATTCTGGGCATTGCCTTTCTTATTCTCCTCACGGTGCTGCTCGAATACCGGCACTACGGCGTCATCCTGGAACAGGATGCATTCCGCATCAGGCGCGGCGCAATCGTGCAAACCGAAACAGGCATTCCGTACCGCAGAATCAAAGAAGTCAATATGCAGCGCACGGCATTCGACCAGATTTTCGGCACGAGCACCATTGTCATCACTGTCCTGGGCGAAGGCGAAGGCCAGACATTCGCGGACGAATCACAGCATACGCTTCCCTGGATCGAAGCGGGAATCGCGGACGAAATCAGAAACCACATCCTGGCAAAAGGCGGGCGCCTTTCATCCAACGCATAATCTGTTATACTGATTACGTTTTGCTGTAGCCGATGTGCTGGATGCAAAACGATTATGGGCGTTTAGCTCAGTGGTAGAGCGTTTCGTTGACATCGAAAAGGCCGTAGGTTCAATCCCTACAACGCCCACAATTTTTATCGCTATGGAACAAACGCCGCGCATCATTTTCGAGAATGACAATTTCGTTGTCATCGACAAGCCCGCAGGCATGCTGGTGCATCCTGCGCGCCAAAACGATCCGATTGATGAAACCGTTGCGGGATGGTGCATCACAACCTATCCGGCTGCGGAATCCATCATCGACCCGCATTCGGGCGAGAAAAAATACGGCATTGTGCACCGCCTCGACAAAGAAACTTCGGGTGTCATGGTTGTTGCAAAGAATCAGGATGCGTTCAATAAACTCAAAGAACAATTCCAGGCGCGCGCTACCGAGAAAACCTACCGCGCCTTGGTATGGGGGAAAATGCCCAAAACATCAGGCAGCATCGTACGGCCCATCGCGAAATCGCGCGAGGGAACAAAACGCACCACGCGCCCGAGGAACAAACAGGCAGGGCGGCCGGCCCAGACCGACTGGCGCGTTATTGAAACGTATGAAGATACGGTTGTAAAACCGGGTATGCCGCTCACGCTCCTTGAACTCCATCCCCGCACCGGCAGAACGCACCAATTGCGCGTGCACTGCGCCGCGGCAGGCCATCCGATCCTGGGCGATTACCTCTATGGCGGGAAAACGTCGGAGCAATACCGGCACACGCTCGGACGGATATTCCTGCACGCGCACGCGCTTGCGTTTTCGCTTTCCGAAAAAGAATATTCTTTTACTGTGCCGGTGCCGCACGAGCTGTCCCGATTTCTCAAAGAACTCGAACCCCGCGAGCCATAGCTTGCCTTAAAAAGGAAAATATGATAGAGTAGACGCACTGCATTCACAATTCTTTTCTTTGTATGACCCACACACTCATTCTCGCAAAACAGAAAGAAACGCTCCGCACCGACCTGCCGGAAATCAAGCCGGGCATGAAAGTGCGCGTATGGTATAAAGTGCCGGAAAAAGACAAATGGCGCACCACGTTCTTCGACGGCATCATACTTGCGCAAAAGCACGGCACCAAGAATACCAATGCCACATTCACGGTGAGAAAGCTGGGCGCGGACAACGTCGGAGTTGAGATGACCTGGCTCTACCACTCGCCAGTCATTGAAAAGATCGCGATATCGCAAAAACCGAAAGTCCGCCGCGCAAAACTCTACTACCTGCGCTCGCGCTCGCGCAAACAAGTGCGCGCGAAGCTGAAAGCAAAATCGCCGTTTAAAGAACTTGCCGCGGAAAAACAAAAACAGGAAAACGCGCCGGAGCAAACCGGATAGAGATAATCGAAAGCGCCATCCCGTGGGATGGCGCTTTTGGTTTCGCGCTTGAAAAATTGCCTGCACACAGGCATACTAGAAATGCTTGCGCGGGTGGTGAAATGGCATACACGCTACCTTGAGGTGGTAGTGCCGCAAGGCGTGGAGGTTCGACTCCTCTCCCGCGCACCAAAACTAACTTTTTCGGAAATGACTGCTCCGAGCGGGCTTGCGCCCGCGCTCCGCAAACAGCGGCTCGATAAAGTCGCGCATCTCCTGTTCCGTCAACTGCGTCAAATCGTCTCCCAAAAATTTTAACCCGTGGCAATCGTGAATAAGCGCACGCATGCGCAGGATATCGCGGCGTCCGATCGAATAGCCGCTGTCGCATACGAACACATCGGGATCGATCATCCAGTACTGCGCGGTCCACATCCGCATGCGCACAATGCGATCGACTGCCCGCAGGCGCAGCGCGTGCGCGAATGCCGCAACGCGTCCGCCGTCACGCAGCAACGGCATTACACTGTCCGGTCCCACGCGCATGGCATCAACTAATCCGACGCTATCGACCAGCGGGGACATACTCCCGATCACGTAGACGTCCGGATAATTCATGCGCACATAATTCAAAAGCCACTGGACCAGTTCCGAAGCGTCGTGCGCGGAAATACCGGGGATGAAATACGGCGCAAACAGAAAATCGAGCTTGATAAGGTCAAAGCCGCAGGTTTTCAGAAGAAAATCGATCGATGCCCGCAGATATGCGCGCACGTCGGAGTTGCGGGCATCCAGAAGGCGTTTCACAAGCGGACGCGACAGCGGCATGTCGGAAAATTGGTGATACCTCATGCCGTCAACCGGCAAACCGTCTCCGTCCCGAGCAAACCAGTCCGGAAACTGGCGCACAAGGGATGCATTCGGAGAAGCCAAAAACGGAGCAATCCAGATACCTGCCCGCAGGCCGCGCGCGTGAATTTGGGAAACCGTATATTTCAGGCCGTGCGGGAACTTTTCGCGCGACGGCGTCAGCCAATCCCCCCACTTGTTCCAGCCGTCATCAATTACGCAATATTCAAGCGGGATTTTTTCGCGATGCTCATGCATCCAGAACGCATGCGAGAGTATTTTTTCTTCATTAATATCCCTGCCATACGCACCCCATGAATTCCAGCCCGTAATGGCCTTGGCTTGTCTCCGCTTTGGTTTCTTCCATACCTCAGCAGGAACCGCATAATTATCCTTGCGCAACGGGTTGAAGCGATGCAGCGGAGAACCGAACGAAAACCGAGTTGCCAGGCTCCAGGACTGCCATCCGGTTTCCGTAAGGCGGCGAATCTCAAGAGCGATGCGATATCGTTCTTCGAGCAGATCGGCGCAGCGCGCAACGCTGAATTCTTCCGCCCAGCGTTTCGCGCGCACGCCGAATATCTCCCTGTTCCGGTGAGCCAGAAAAACCGCTTTTGCGAAGAGTTCCGTATGAAGCGGCGCACGCACGCATACGCTGTTTGGAATTACGCTGCGCGAGAATTCAGAATCCACCACAACCATTGGCAACGCCCAAGATGCTGCTTCAAGAATCCCCATCGATTGCGTTTCCGTAGTTGAGGTAAACAGAAACATATCCGCATATTTGAAAAAACCGGCGAGATCAGCGCGCGTTTTGAAACCAAGCAGGTGCACCCGTTCTCCAATGCCGAGCGAATGCGCGAGTTCCTCGAGTTTTTTGCGCGCCGGTCCATCGCCCGCAATGTATAAATGATATTGGCGCGGCAATTTCGCAATCATTTCAACGGCAAAATCGGTTTTCTTCTCAAACGTCAAACGCTGCACCATAAGACACCGGATACTAGCGGTGTCCGTTTTCTTCGGATATGGATCAGGGGTGTTGCTGCGGTTCGGAAACTCCGGCGCAGGGCTCGGGATGACCGCGATATTGATATTTTTCCGTTTCGCCGCAAGATAATGCGCGATATAGTCCGTCGGCGCGATTACCAGATCCGCGCGCTCGCAAAAATAATCAACTGCGCGCGGAAGAATTTTGCCCGCAATGTCGTTGTCGAGAATCTGCAGGAACGGCGCATCATAACGCGTATGGTATGTGAAAATGAACGGCGCTTTGTTCCATTTTGCTATCATACGCGCAAACGTACCAACATAAAACGGATGCTGGCTGTGCACAATATCAAAATGCGTGCGCGCAAGAAAACCAATCAGCGCAGGCGTCGGCAACGGCAGCGGAATGGGATAGGAGCGCACAAACGGATTACGCGCCGATACATACCGAAAAATATGCGCTTCAGTATCGCGATGGCCGGGATGCGCTGGCGCCAGCACCCACACTTCATGCCCCCTGCGTTCGAGTTCCTGTTTGAAACTCTGGATTGACGTGGTAATGCCGCTCACCGAGGGCGCGTACACGGATGTCACAAAAAGAATGCGCATACTCGTTTAGGGGCCGTATTGTACGAAGTTTTTTGAAACCGCAATCATTCCTTCTTTCTCGAGTGAAGATAAAATCGAAATGAAACGTCTTTGAGGAATGCCAAGAGTGGCAACGAGCTTGCGTTTCGGTATGCGCTGATGCGAGCCCAGCGCGCGGAGTACCATCCCGCGCATTTGCCGGTCCGAACCAGCAAACGCTTTCTGTTTTGCATAGTGCGCGCTCTTCCTGTTTGGATTGGGCACTGCCCGCGCAAGCATCGCGCCGTAATCCATAAGCGCATAATACCACGCGCGCGCGTTTTTCTTCGGCAATGTTTTTGCAACCAAAGGAAGAATGTCCGCGTCGGATATGCGCGGTGCGCGTGTGAAAAAGAAATGGATGAAGACGCGCCGGATGTTCGTTTCGATGAACGCAACCGGCATGTTAAACGCGAATGCACAGATTGCTCCCGCGGTCGCCCTGCCGATTCCCGGCAACGACGCGAGCCCTGCGGGGTCGCGCGGTACCCTGCCCCGATACTCTTCCATGATCCGTTCGGCGCAGCGTTTCAGATGCAGCGCGCGGCGGTTATATCCCAAGCCGCTCCACGCGCCGAGCACATCTGCCGTGCGCGCGCCTGCAAGCGATTTTATATTCGGGAATCTGCGCACGAATGCCGGATATTTGTGCATGACGCGCGCAACCTGCGTCTGTTGAAGCATAATTTCCGAAATAAGAATTCTGTACGGATCGATGCTTCCGTCCGCGCGGATGCGCAAAACAGGCGGACGCCACGGCATTGCGCGTTGGCAATTCCGGTAATGCTGCCAGATGGTTTTTCGGAAATCTGCAATGCTCATTTCCTGATTCCTTGATAAACGCTGGGAACTTCCAAGCCCAATGCCCACGCGGAAAATCCGCGCAGCTTGTATTTTGTAATCAGGGTGATTTTTTTTGCGATGCTTCGTCCGTTTTCGTACCAGATGATATATTGCATACCTCTGCTCCAATAGCTCGCGTACGGCGCCTGTTCCGTGGCGCTGTACCGCCATGACAGATAATGCTTTTTATCCGCGAGCTTGATGCCTTCGTAACCGCCAATGCCCACGCGCGCGCCTGACGTAACATTCCATTGCCAATAATACAGCCCGATGCCGAGTGAAATTTTGTTTTTCGGTATCCGTGCCATGCTCCACGCAAGCACATCCGCAAGCCATGCCTGGCGCGCAACGGGGCCGATCGATTCCGGATCGTCGTACGACATCACGCTCACGAAATCAGCCGCCCTGCCCAGTGCCGCATAATCGTACACGCCGATCAGCTTCTGCCACAGATTATTCGGATAATCGACGGGGTTTTCCGATATCTGCGCAACAACCGCGACGCTTGATACCAAACCTTTCGCCCGCAGCGCAGCGCTGAAGTTTCCCACGAACGCGGAAAACCTGTCGCGATACGATGCATCCATTTGCTCGAAATCAAGCTGCCATCCTTGATACCCGTTTTTCGTTGCTTCATCGATCAACTGCTGGATCGCAATCGTCTGCTGCGCGGGATTATCCAACAGCGCATGCGCGGCGTTCTTGCTGAATCCGTCGTTCGTGACCAACGGCATGATTTTCAGGCCCACGCGCTTCGCAAACGACAAAACCTGCGGGTCAAGCGAGCCGGTCAAATTTCCCTGGTCGTCAAATGCGTACGATTGCGGCGCGAACACGTCGATGGAGTTCCAGTACGCAAAGAGCGATTGCCTGCCGGCTTTCGTATCGCGGAAATAAAACAGGCGCTCGTATCGATACGGCTGTGCTGCTGCCTGCGCAAATGAGAAAATTGGCGCGGCGAAAAGAAAAAGAATGCTTCCGCACCACAAAATACATTGGCGCGCTCGCGCGCTTCGGGAAAACCAATGATTGAAAATGCGATTCATCACAGATGCCACCCCTTCCTACGAGCGATTCGGATTAAAAGGGAAACAATCCGATCAACACGAGCAGCGCCGGAATCGATGCGAGAAAACTCCAAAGAAATGCCGCGAGGTATTTTTGTTTTTTCAACAAGCGTACGGAAACAATGAGGCATCCGACAAGTATCAGAGGATACAAAAGCAGAAAATAGAACAACGCCACTGCAAGTATTTTCTTTGAAAAGTTCGGGTCGTCAAACAGAAAAACAGAAAAAAGCGCCATCATCGCCGCCACAGGGACCAACAAACCCGCAATAATCTCGGAAAAAATAACTGCTATTTTTTTAAACCGTTCCTGCATCATGCTCTTATAGTATCACGTGTCGGGCTGCCGGGAATTGAACCCGGTCCACACGCACCCGAAGCGTGCGTACTGCCGGTATACTACAGCCCGAGAAATCTGCGCGGCATGCTGGATAAAAATTGCTCCTGCCGCTTTCCCAGCATAGCACACGGGTGAAATTCTGCACAGCCGCGCTACGAGACCGCGTGTTTACGCTTCATCTGCTCGTCGACGCCTTGTTCGAATTCCAACGCGCGCGTTTTCGATTCTTGCGCAGCCGCGCGCAGTTTTTCATCCGAAAGCGATCCCAGTTCCCGGATGCGCGCTGCCAGATATTCCATGCTATTGCGTTTCGGATCTTCCAAAACTTCGTCAAGTAATATCGCAAGCACAGAACCCACGCGCGGTCCGGGTTCAATGCCAAGCGAACGCATTACATCGTTGCCGTTTACCGCAAGCATCTTGGATGACACCGGATCGTGACGCACTTTCTCGATCATATAGAGCAGATGCCGAATTTTGTACGGCACTGCTTTGGGCACTCCGGATCCGATGCGATCGGCTTCGCGCACGCGGATCAAATCATCCAGATATTCAATGCCAACACGGTTAATGAACCTGCGCACGCCTGCCTCCGAAACTTCGCCGGTGTTGTAATAAAACATGTGATATTTCACGAGATGCTCCACGCGTTCCGTTGTTTTGGCATCGAAACGCATGCGTTCCATGATGGCGCGCGCCATGCGCGCGCCGACGCGTTCGTGGTTATAAAACGTCGCGAACTCCCCTTCGCCCGCCTTCGTGCGCGGTTTCGCAATATCGTGGAACAAAGACGCTAACCGAACCTCAAGCGAATAATCTTGTTGCGCCGCGTAATCGAGCGTGCGCACCGAGTGCTCCCACACGCCGAAAATATGATGGCGATTCTGCGCGATGGCAATCCCCTCGCGCAGTTCCGGAATAATGTACTGAAGCAGGCCATACTGTTCAAGCAGCACCATGCCCGTTGCCGCGTGTTCGCTCATGATGATTTTCACGAATTCGTCTCGGATGCGCTCCTGCGCGATCGCGTCAAGGGAAGCAGCGGCGCGCGCCATCGCATCGGCGGTATCTTTTTCAATCGCGCATTCGAGTTGCGTCGCGAACCGCACTGCCCGCATGAGACGCAACGCATCTTCGCCGAATCGCTCATCGGGATTCCCGACGCACCGAATCAGCTTTTTCTTGAGATCTTCCTGGCCACCAAAAAGGTCAGTCATTGGTAATTGGTCATTGGTCATTGGTAATTTGACCGCCATCGCATTGATCGTGAAATCTCTGCGCGCCAGGTCTTCCTCGAGCGTGTTCGCGAATTTAATAGTGTCGGGATGCCGCTTATCAGTATAAGCCCCCTCTAGCCTGTATGTCGTTACTTCGACTATTTGCGATTCGCCATTCGCCATTCGCTCTTTTATCCCCACGGTGCCGAACTGGTTTTCGTATACGCTGTCCGGAAACAATTCCTGAATCTGCTCCGGCTTGGCGTTCGTGGCGATATCCCAATCGTTCACGCCGCGGCCCAGTAACACATCGCGCACGCAGCCGCCGACCAAGTACGCGTCAAAACCCCTGTCGACAAGGTGCGCGCCGATATTCAAAACGTATTCGGGAATGGGAAAGCTTTTTATCATGTATAAATCATATTCAATAATTCGCGTTTCCGCCGTTCTGACCATCCGAACCTGAAAACAAATTTGAAAGGCATGTTGTTTTTGGATTTACCTCGCGGCTGCCAAGGGTATTCTCTTTTTACGCAAGAATACTGCTTGTGCATCAGCCCGGCTGCCGATTGCAATCCTTCTCCGCGTAGACATTTTCGTATAAATCTATCCAGCCAGCAGGAATCTCAAGAGTGCCAGAATATACGGGATCGCGCGACGGCTTCCAGCGCGTTTGTACTAAGATCTCCTTTTGCCCGTTATGATTTCTTTCAATAATTGCTGAGACAACTGGTATATTCGGTTGTGCATCTGTTTGCATAATATAATTTAGTTTATGTCTCGCTCTGCGTGCCAAGCGTGCTCCTGGAAGGAATCGAACCCTCATCGATGGTTCCGAAGACCATTGTTCTATCCATTGAACTACAGGAGCAAAATGCGGCGGGCAGGCGTTTTTCGCCCAAGACGGACCAGCCTCGGGCCGGCACCACGAAAGCATACCTTATCCTACCCAATTTAGAACATATTCTCAACACACTATGCTACACTGAGAAAAATTAACATAACCCTATGTTCGACAATCACGCATACAACATCATGCTCCAGCTCGTGGAAGAGCATAAAGCATTGTGGCGCATCAAAAAAATGTACAAAAAAGACGCGAAATCATGCAAACAGTGCAAAGCCCTGTGGGCGCAGATGGAAAAAGAAAAGCACGCAAACATCAAGAAGCTTCAGGCAGAGGTCAAGCGCCATATGGCGTAAAGCATCGGCTTCATCAAGACAAAGCAAAAAGCATCGCACGGATGCTTTTTGCTTTCGCGCGATTGTGCGTTGCCGGAATTATTCGAACCGCGCTACTCTTTCTGGATTTTCAGTTTTTTCGATTTCGTTTTTTCCACGCGCGGAATGCGCACGGTGAGCACGCCGTTTTTCATGACTGCGCTCGCGCGCTCCACGTCTACTTCGCTCAACGGAAGGCGCACGGTTTTTGAAAATGCGCCCCAATAACACTCCTGCGCAAAATAATCTTTTTCTTCCGTGGTCTCTTCCTGCTCTCGTTTGCCGCGGATGCTCACCATATCCCCGAGAATCTGTACGTCGACGTCTTCTTCTTTCACGCCAGCGATCGGCGAACGGATGACAATTTCCAGCGGCGTCTGATATACGTCCACAGCCAATTCGCCTTCGAGTTCCGACCCCGGGAATAATTCCGATCCTTCATGAGTTGTATGATTTGTGTTTCGCATCATAGGAATAACGCATTGCGGTTACTTTTTCTATCTCAGTATAGCGCATCGCGGAAATCAAGGAAAGCAGCGTGCCGGATCACGGATTGCGTTTTTCCGGATAATAGACAAAAAGTTCGCGGCGCACGCTTAACTGACGCAGCAGCTCGAGATCGCGCATCGCGTACAAACCGAACAAGAACACGAATATGAGCGAAGCCATGAACGCAAGTGGACCGAATGTAAGCATAATGAAATTGAACGAACCGTGGATGAATATGGCGACTATAAGGCCTCGGCCGATAAAACGCCATTCTTTGCGTTCAAGCAGGCCGCGCGCCCAAAAATATCCCGCGATGCCGGTCGTCGTCAAATGAAGGAAATTCGCGCCGACAAACCGGAAAACGATCGTGCGCACAATGTCCGTCATTGATGCGGCAGCGGGAAGAAGCGCGTTGCCGACGATGAGCACATTTTCCGCAAACGCAAACCCAAGCGCCCCTACGATCACATAAATCATCGCATCAATCGGCTCATCAAATGCGGGAGAGCGCGCAACTACAAACCGAATCACAAAAAATTTCACGAGTTCCTCGACAAGCGCCACAACTAAGAATATATACCAAACGGAATTGTAAATCACGATCGGATCGATTGCAGTCAGCACGTGCACAAGATGCAGTATTCCGTATTCGAGCGCGAGCGCGACGCCGGTACCGCCTATCCCGAGAAAAAATGAAAGCCAAAGCATAGGCCGCGGCTCGGGATGCGGATCTTCGCGTACATACAGCGCAAGCCAGATGAAATTCGGCACAAAACTCGCGATCAGAACAAACAACGGCATCATGCTTCCATTATACAGGCGTTCCGGCAGTTCTCAAAACGCGCGGCTTATGACGCCAAAGGCCACTGCGCCCGCGCCAGAAGCGGCTCCTGCTCATGCCGGAACATCCGCTGCCACAGCGCTTCGGTCACGAACGGCATAAACGGATGGAGCATCTTCAAGAACACCTGCAACCCCATGCGCGCCTGCCCGATCGACACGTTTCCTTTTTTCACATTTTCAATTGCCTCGTCGCAAAACCAATGCCAGAACTCGTTGTGGATAATTTCGGCAGCCTGACCCGGCCGCAGCTGCTCAAGATGATGCGTAACGTCCTGAACCACGCTCATAAGCCTTTCCTTGAACGACGCGTCCCCAGAAGCCTGATCGGCGTTGGAAAGATCGGCCTTGTTTGCATACCCGTCGATGAATTTGGACGCATTCCACACTTTAGTCACAAAATTGCGCATGCCGCGAATTTTGTCTTCGCCAACGCTTGAATCGTTGCCCGGCGTCGTGCTCATAACCAAGGCGAAGCGGAGCGCATCCGCGCCGTATCGAGCGACCACGTCCAGCGGGTTGACGACATTGCCGATGCTTTTGGACATCTTTCTTCCCTTTTCGTCGCGCACCAAGCCGTGCAGATACACGTACTGGAACGGCGAAGCGCCGGTCATATATATGCACAACAACATCATGCGCATGACCCAGCGCGTCAAAATATCGTACGCGGTTTCCATTACAGTCGTGGGGTAGAAATATTCGAAATCTCCCGGCGCGCTCGTTTGGAGCGTGATGGCAGGCCACTGGCCGGACGAGAACCATGTATCGAACGAATCCGTTTCCTGCAAGAAAACGCCTTTGGGTTTTTCGCGTGAAACAACGAATTCCGCTTCTTTGGGCGCGCGCAGAAACTGCAGGCCGCGTTCGATGTCCGCAAAATCGTGCGTTCGGGAAATTTCGCCATACGGGCCTTGCACGAGCGCATTCGCCGCATCCAGAAAGCCGACCACGATGTCGGGATTTTTTTTCATGTCGTACCAGACCGGAATGCGGATGCCCCATACGATCTGGCGCGAAATATTCCAGTCTTTGATATTCATAAGCCAGTCGCGCAGAATTTTTTCCCTGCCCGCTCCAAGCACAATCGTTTCCTTGCTGTCCAATGCCTTCAGCGCCCGATCAGCCAAAGGGCGCGTTTTCACGAAAAATTGCGCAAGCGGCAGCGGCTCGATCACCGTATGGCACCGATAGCATACGCCCACGTTATGCGTATACGCTTCGATTTTTTCCGCCAAGCCGAGTCGCCCCATTTCCTCCATAACCGCGTCGCGCGCGGCAGCGACTTTCATGCCTGCAAACTTTCCCGCTTCCTCGGTCATTCTGCCGTCGGTGCCGATTACCTGAATCACGGCAAGGGTATGCCGCTCGCTCGTTTCGTAGTCCGCTTTGTCGTGCGCAGGCGTGATTTTCACTGCGCCGGTGCCGAATGCCATATCAACCATCTCGTCCGCAATAATCGGAATCTCCCTGTTCAGAATGGGCAGGAGCACGGTTTTGCCGACCAGGTCCGCGAAACGCCCATCTTTCGGATTGACCGCGACCGCAGTATCCCCGAGCATGGTTTCCGGCCGCGTGGTCGCCACAACCACTTCGCCTCCATCCTTGATCGGGTACTTCAAAAAATACAGCTTGTCATTGCGTTCCTCATACTCAACCTCAAGCTCCGAATACCCGGTACCGCATTTCGTGCAGTAATTCACGAGCCGCTCGCCCCGGTACACCAGGCCGTCTTTGTAAAGTTTTTCAAACGTATCCAACACGAGCGCAACAATGTCCGGATCCAGGGTGAATGTGAACCGCGACCAGTCAGCGCTCGCGCCCAACGCCTTCATTTGGTTCACGGCAATATCAGAATTTTCCCGCACATAATCCCAGATCATCTGATAGAGCGTATTGCGGTCGAAATCAAACCTGCTTTTGCCCTGCTTAGCGAGCTTTTTTTCGAACACGAATTGCGTTTCAATGCCCGCATGGTCGGTGCCGGGCAGCCACAGCGCGGCGTCGCCTTTCATGCGGTGGTAGCGGATAAAAATATCCTCGATTGCTATGAACATCGCGTGCCCGACGTGCAGCGGATCATTTGCGTTCGGAGGGGGCATAATAATGCAGAACGGCTTCTTGCCCGCCTGCACATCAGGCTCGAACACGCGATTCTCTTCCCACAGGCGGGAGAGCGCGGATTCCTGCGCTGCTGCGTCAAAATTTTTCGGGAATTCCGTTTCCATAGAGAAGATACTTAATTTTTAAGTGCCAATTTTCAATTTACAAAAATAGAATTGGTTTTGATAGTTGAAAATTCTTGAATAGAAAACGCCCTTGCAGCAAAACCACTTTTTGTTGGTTCTGGTGTAAGGGCGATTATTCGCGGTACCACCTTACTTTTTTCTTTTGACGCTCCGCGTGCGCGACACGTCTTGTGTTCTGTAACGGGAACTTCCCGGAAGGTTCTACCCTTTGACTCTCTTGACCCGCTCAGGGCACATATCCCAAGCACGCTTGTACGATCAGAAAGTCAAAGCTCTTCCTTCGGCCGCCGGCAAAGCGCCGGACCCAGCTGTGACGCAGCTGCAAAGCCTTTGCATTAGTATAGACAAGGGCATGAAAAATGCAAGTCCTTTTTCACCGTCCCGCTTCCCGTATCAGAAGATTCGCGTCGGGTTCCAGATTTTTCCACGTAGTACGGTCGCCCCGGCAATGCGCAATATAACCCGCAGCGGCGATCATCGCAGCATTGTCCGTGATGTATCCTTTCTGCGGAAACAGCATCGGGAGTTGATGCCGCGCCCCTGCCTGCTCGAAATCCGATCTGATGAAAGAATTGGCAGCAACGCCGCCGCCGATCAGAATCGTTTTCGCGCGAAAGCGCTCTGCCGCGCGCATAGTTTTGGCAACCAACACGCGGCTCGCAGCGCGCTCGAACGACGCGCACACGTCTGCGCGCATCTGCTTCTGCTTCGCAGACAGTTGTTTTTTGCAAAAATCAATTTTGTTGTCGCGCAGAAAATAGAGCATCGCGGTTTTGAGGCCGGAAAAGCTGAAATCGAAATTGTTCGCATGGAGCATCGGTGACGGAAGCTCGTACGCAAACGCATTGCCCTGTTTTCCCAGAGCATCAATAATCGGCCCGCCCGGATATCCGAGGCCGAGCAGCCGCGCAACCTTATCGAAGCATTCCCCGACCGCGTCATCGCGCGTTTGCCCGATCTGGCGCGCGCTGCCGCATTCTGCGAGCACGTACAAATCGGAATGTCCGCCGCTGATAACTAAACTGAGCGCGGGGAACGCAATGCTCTGCCTTGACCATTCGCCTGCCGGCGCAAGCAGATTCGCATACATGTGCGCTTCCAGATGATTCACGCCCAGAACCGGAATTTTGGAAAAATAGCTCAAAGACCTGGCAAACATCACACCGATGCGAAGCGATGGCATCAGGCCCGGGCCGCTCGTCACGCAAATCAAATCCGGCTTTTTCGCAATCCGCGCTCTGCTCAACGATAATTTGAATACGCGATCAATATTTTTCGCGTGCTCGCGGCTCGCAAGCAGCGGCACCACGCCGCCGTATGTGGCGTGCAGCTTCACCTGCGATGACACGACATTCGAGAGTACTTTGAACTGCGGACGTTTCAAACCGCCTTTTGCTTCGACAAAACTTACCGCGGTTTCGTCGCACGATGTTTCGATGCCACAAATCAACATACTTTAAACGTAGCCTCAGCGGGATTCAAACTAAAAACGGAGAGGCAACTGCTTATTTAAATTTGTACCGCCAACCAGATTCGAACTGGTGTTCCTGCCGTGAAAGGGCAGTGTCCTAGACCAGGCTAGACGATGGCGGCATAATTACTTTAATCGATCAAAGATTCGTTTCCTTCCTGATAGTTCTTTATTATTCTCATTGATCTAATGACCAATGACCATTTTACTATATAGAAAAAACCATTAAAACGCAACAAAACGAAATCTCGCCGGCACTGATGTGTCGCTATACGGAAAATGACCCGTACGGGTCATTTTCCAAATGAATACAACGGCTACCAATTCTAACTTTCCATCGCTTTCACAATGTCATCCATATTCCGTTGTAGGAAACTGAATGCCTGAAAAACATTGGGGTTTCTCTCTACCAGCCATCCATACGAAGAGCTATTCATTGTTGAATTTTTTAAAAAATCGGCGACGAAACTCATAATTGCCTCGTGGGCCGGATGCCCATCCCCCTCAAAAAAATCATCGCGGGGCAATTGATCTACAAACCATGAAGGGTTATCTGGGCTGTTGAAGAATATGGTAAAGACATCTCTGATTCCATTACGAATTTTATCTACATCCGAACTTATATATGAGTATTTCTGTTTCTCTAACAATTCAAGCGCAATTGTTTGTATCTGTTGAATGATTTCTTTTGCGCGCTTGATTTTGTCTATTTTTTCTCCTTTCTGTTCTTGTGCTTCTTGCACAGGTTCTTGATTTGGCCCATCTTGCGGAGGATTCTTTTGTTTGTTGAAAGAAAATATCGACATAGATTTTTTATAGAAAGTTTTTAACGTAAATGACCATTTTTATTATTGTACCATAAAATGAAGGGGTGAATGTCAAGCACTGCCGCGGTTTTGCTATAATAACAATGGTATGTCATCCGATTCATCCTATCTGCGCGTTGCGCGGCCGCAGGACATCCAAAATCCTGCCCAGCGCAGGATATTCCGCGCGTTTGAAATGCTGCCTGGCGTGCTTGCGTGGAGCACATTTCTTCTACTTGTTGCGGCATCGCGATTCTGGCCCGAGCAAACCTCCCTTGCGCTCATTGCGTTCATCATCTTCTGGTTTTTGCGCACGCTGTATTTTCTCGCCCATCTCATTGCCGGATACCGTCAAACTCAGGAATACCAGCGCGTGGACTGGCAGCGCAAACTCGAATTGCTCGTTTTTCCGCGCCCCGCTCTTCCGTCGCTCGATTCCTGGCAAAATCTCTGGCATCTGGTCATCCTGCCCACGGTCGACGAACCCTACGAGATCCTGCGCGATTCGATCCGGGCGCTCCAGTATTCCGGCTGGCCGCGCGAACGGCTCATCGTTGTTGTGGCGTTCGAGGAGCACGCAGGAGAAATCGCACAGGCCAATGCAGCTGCAGTTGAGGCAGAATTCAACAACGTATTCGGCCATCTCTTGACGACATTCCATCCCGACCATATTCCCGGAGAGCTGCGCGGCAAAGGCGCAAACGAATCCTGGGCCGCGCGCCAGGCGCAAAAACTCATCATCGACCAAAACAATATTCCGTACGAACACGTCGTGGCATCCGTATTCGATTGCGACACGCGCGCCGAACGGCAATTTTTCCATTGTCTGGCATACCACTATCTCACGTGCGACGCGCCTCTGCGCTCCAGCTTCCAACCCATTCCCCTGTACACGAACAACATTTGGCACGCGCCCGCGCTCGCGTACATTCTGTCGTTCTCCGCGACATTCTGGCAGATGATCCAGCAGGCACGACCCGAAGCGCTTATTACGTATTCCTCGCATTCCATGGGATTCAAACCGCTCACAGAGGTCGGATTCTGGCAGGAAAACGTGGTGTCGGAGGATTCGCGCATTTTCTACCAATGCCTGCTGCGCTTCGATGGCAACTGGCAGGTTGTGCCGCTTCATTTTTTCGTGACCATGGATGCGAACATCGCGCCGACGTTCTGGCAAACCATGAAAAACCAGTATAGGCAGCAGCGCCGCTGGGCGTACGGCGCGGAAAACATTCCGTACCTTTTGTTCGGATTTTTGAAAAACAAAAAAATCCCGTTCCGCGTGAAATGGCGCTACGGGTTTCACATCATCGAGGGATTCCATTCCTGGGCAACGCATCCGCTCATCCTGTTCGTGCTCGGCTGGCTGCCGCTATGGCTGGGCGCGCGCTCGTTCACATTCACCGTGCTTTCGTACAACCTACCGCAGATCGCGAGCGCATTTATGAATTTTTCCTTGATCGGCGTCGCCGGCTCGATGTATCTGTCCGTGGTACTCATGCCCCAGCGCGAAACGCCGCTCTCCTGGAAAGAAAAAATCCTGCTGCCCTTGCGCTGGATTCTGGGGCCGCTCACGATTTTAATTTCCACCATTCCGGCGCTTGACGCAGAAACGCGCCTCATGCTTGGCAAATACATGGGATTTTGGGTCACGCCAAAGCTTCGCAATCCGCACAAAACAAAGAATAAATAGAATAAACCATCACGCCATCAAGAACGTTTGTTCTGCATTTTTCAGAAACGATGAACTCACACGTGAGTGCGCGGCAAGCAGACAAAGCGCCGTTTCGAAGTGCGTGACGGCTTGCTGCGCGCTCACGTGTTGTTTTTCAGACATACACGACACGCGATTCCCATTGCGCATTTATTCCAGATGCACGTCCTGACGGAATTCTTCCATGCGTTCCTTGAGAAGCGGAAACGCTTGCAAGTCCGGGCTTTTCGCAAGCACTGCCTGCGCGCATTTTTTCGCTTCCAGGATTAAAGAAATATCTTTAAGCGAATGCATCGCAAGATCGGGAATGCCGGACTGGCGCGTTCCCAAAAACTCGCCAGGCCCTCGATCATTCAAATCCTGCTCGGCAAGCTTGAATCCGTCAAAAGTTGAGGCAAACCCCTCAAGGCGCTTGCGCGCTGCTGCGCTCTGCGACGCTGCGAGCAAAAAACAATACGACTGGTATTCGCCTCTGCCGACTCTGCCGCGAAACTGGTGCAGCTGCGCCAGACCAAACGAATCGGCGCCTTCAATCACCATCACCGAAGCGTTGGGCACGTCAATGCCGACCTCGATGACCGAAGTGGAAACAAGAATATCCGTTCTCCCCCGCGCAAAATCGGCCATTGCCGCCTCTTTTTCGGATGATTTCATCTTTCCGTGCAGCAACCCAAGTTTCAAATCAGGAAACACATCTGCTTTCAAGCGCTCGTATTCTTTCTTCACCGCTTTGGCATCGAGTTTCGCGTATTCGTCATCGGTCACGTAT
>DAIDAW010000009.1 GCA_027310425.1 bacterium
TATTGATTGTGCCGCTTGAATATGTTGCTCCAATCAGGCGAACCGGCATGCCGTTGAGCACGAGCGAATCGTCGCTGATTTTCGTGAATCCCTGGATATCTTTGAATTTCGCCAGATATCTGAGTTGCTGATTCGCATACGCATCAAGCGACGAAATTGTTTTCAATTTTTCCGAAACGACATTGATGTTCGCGAGAAACGACGCAGTCCCGTCGCGGTCAATGGCAGTGTTCTTGAATATGACCCGTGTGCCGAGAAGCCCTGAATCATCCATACTCCATCCATCGGGCCGCGCAATGGAAAATGTGTCATCTTTGGAAACATACAAGAAAGGAGCAGACGTCTGCGAGGGCATGGGAGTCGCCAAAGCCGCCGTAGGCGAAGAAGTAAGTTGGGGCCTCAATGTTCCCGAGCGCACCGCGAGGCCAATCACCATCCCGATGAGAAATAAAGCGGTAAAAATGAAAAATTCCAGGGCTCCTAACGCCGTACCGATGATCGCAACGATCCTGCGTTTTGATTTCAATCCGATGATTCCGCATACCAGCGTTGTGATCATAAACGCCAGCAGAACGCCGAACGCAAGCAGCCGCGGCAATCCTTTGACCGGCGCGAAAAACAGAATGGCGGTTATCAATCCCCCAACCAGAGAAATCAAAGCGAATATGTTTTTGCCCGGATCGCCGGGTTGGCCTTGATCCAGCGCCGGCGTTGCTGGCTGCTGTCCTGATGCGCCAACCGCCTGCTCTGCAACTGCCGGCGCGCCGGCATCAACAGACAGTGCCTGTCCAGGTCCCCCGGGCTGCGAAGCTTGCGGATGCGCTGGCTGCGGCGACGCGGACGAAGTTGATTGTTGCAGCTGCACGCTCGCCATTTCCGCCTCTGCGAATCCCGCGCTCAAATCCTCATCGGTCCACCCCTGCGCGCGCAGAACCCCTGCAATGGCATCGCGGCGTACGCCCTGCGCGCGTTGCTGCTTAATGTAGTCAATAAGTTGCGGAGTAAGCATGGAAAATAGTAAAAATTATTTATCTCTCCTCTACGTATTTGAGCACGCCAAAGCGCGGAATGCAACAAAATTAAATCCAGCTTTGAAGCCACGTGCGCATGCGGTACGCGCGCTCAACAAGCGCCGTACCGTAGGAAAGCGGGCTGAAAAATACGAAAAGGCCGACTACCGCGAGCCCGACCATGGCATACAGGATATATTTTGCCTTTGGCTTCATCGGTTCGGTCGCGTCGGCAAGCCACACGGCAAACAGCGCCAGGGAAAATACCAGCGCGGCAAGATAATGATAGAGAAATAGCACGCGCGAAATGTCGAAAAACGGCAGGAAATCCAGGGCATAGCCGGCAAGAAGCACGGCGTATATGAATTTCCGCTCCTTTGTTTTCTTGCTGATAAAAACGCTTCCGACAATGCCAAGCAAGCCAAGGAACCATACCGCCGGATTACCGATCAAATAGATGCGCGGCGTCGCCTCGTTGGCCGCAGGCCCAACCCAGTAGTACACCGGCCTGGTCATAAACGGCCAAGTCCATGCCGGGCTGCCGTACGGATGCTTGGCGTTGAGCGTCGTATTGTAAAAATACATTTTCTGATTGAGTTGCACGAATTTTTCCACGACGCCTTTTTGTATGAATCCCGGATCCATATAGCTGCATCCATTCACTTCTCCCTGCGTGCTCTGCGGACATTGGGGCAAAAGCCGGAAGTGCGCAACGAAAAGCGCGAAATATACGGCAAACGGAATCACAAGAAAAACCAGCGCTGCGATGCCGGCTCTGCGCGCACAAACGGAAAATGCGCGGGAACGGTTTTGCCACAAAAAACGCAGGGTATCATACGCATACACAAGCCCTGCCAAAGCCAAAAATGCCAAACCGGTCCATTTCACGGACGCGCTCAAGCCGAATAATACGCCGCTTCCCGCCAACAGCAGTCCGTTGTAGTTTTTGTTTCTGCTTGCGAAAAACGCCGCAAGCCCCGCAAACCCGAAAAGCAGCAGAAATGAATCCATGAGCGCAATGCGCGATTGCGCCAGCAAAGCATTATCGAACGCAACGAGCATGCCGGCAAAAAACGCAGCAAACGGGCGCGCGCCGAGATTTTTCACAAGCCAAAAAACTACGAGCGGCAGCAGAGCGCCGGCAAGCGCGGGAAATAAACGGAATCCGACATACGGCACGGCGCCGTACGGAGCGCCGATTGTGGGAAAATCAAATACGCCGTATTGCTTCACGTACGCGCCGTATCCCCCGAACCACGCCCCGAGCGCGATGAGTAATTTTCCAAGCGGCGGATGGATGTCGAAATAATACTCGCCGGTGAAATACGCGGTTGCGAATTTTCCGAAATGAACTTCGTCGAACACGACCTGGTTCGGATTGGCAAGCATCCAGAATCGCGTCGCAAATCCGGCCGCGAGAAGCAGAAAAACCAGTGTCGCCGTGAGCGGAATGCGTTTGAAAAACATAATCTTCTATTATCGCGCGAAGAACCTGTTCGCGTCAACGCGCGGCTCCTACCGGCAATTTATTTTCCTGATATCCCATGAGCGCGCGCCATCCTGATACGAAAAGAGCGATCGCGTCGCGTCCCACGGCGCAGGATTTACATTCTTGTCGGCGGAATATTCGCGCAGAAAATCATTGTCCGCAAGCCAGAGCCCGACTCCTGCTTGGCAGAGCCGATCGGTTGCGCCGGCGCGCAAAAATTCGCGGATTGCGGCGGTGCGCTCCTGCACAAGCGCATTGTATCCATGGCTCCACAGCCATCCCGGATATCCGAGGTAAATCGGTCTGCCGGTGAGCATCGGCACGAACTGCGACGGCGACGATGATGTGAGAAACGCGTCATTCGGTTTGGTGTTCTGCCTGATCCATTGCGCGACCGTTTCTTCGGCAACGCCGGAATAGCCGAAATGCATCACGCCCGGCACGATCCTGAATCCGTATTTCACGCGCGACCATACGTCGAGCGCTCCGGAAAACGACCCAAAGAAGACAAAGACGACGAGTATGAGATTTACGAATAAAAATTTAGGATTTAAGAAATTTTTTCGTAAATCATAATTCGCAAATCGCGCATCTGGCAATTTTGCTTTCTCTTCAAAAAGATTTAACGCGATGAGAATCGCCATGATCCACCACCAGAACAGGAACTTGTTGTTGTCGAATTCCCACGGCTGGAGCTTGACGAGATTCCCGATAGCGAATAAAACCCAGCTTGCAATGACGAAAACCCGCAGGTCGTGGCGCTGCTTCCATGCCCAGAAACTCGCGAATACCCATCCTGCGAAAATCAGGCCGAAATTCTTGAGCCAGAACCATACGGCATTCGTGTCTATCGCGGCAACGCCCGGATCGCACAAGAGCCATGAGCGCGCATGCGTGCACATAGTCCAGCCGAACCACGGCACGAAACCGATTCCGCTCGCGCCGGGCGTGGAAACGATATACCAAACCTGCGGCAGCGCGACAGCTATACCAGCCGCCGCTCCGACAAAAAATTCCCTGCGCTCGCCCGGACGATTCCATCCATCCCATGCGCGCCGATACAAAAACCAAACCAGCGCGAATGCGCCGAGCGCAAGAAACGTATGCGTATGCACGAGCGGCAAAAACCCTAAGAGCGCAAACCAGCGCCATTTCGTTTCGCTATCCTGATACAAAAGCAGGCCCGCAAGAAACAATACTCCGAGAGCCGCACCCAGCACGAACGTGCGCTGGTGCGCGAAAAACGAAACTAAAGGGACAATCCAGGCGATATTCGCATCGCTTTGCTGCGCTTCCGTCTTGCCGCCGGTTCTCACGTCCAGGTGCGTATATTCGAATTCTGGATTCTGGAAATTCTGGACAAGCGCGGGAATCCATCCGGCAGCAGGCGCATCCTTCGCAACATCGCGCGCAAACCACGCAAATCCAAGCCCGCTGCCCACGAGCGCCAAAAACGCGAAGGAAAACGCAAGCGCGCGGCGGCGCAGAAAAATGAATCCCGCCTCCCAGAGCGCTGACGCAAGCGCAATGGCGCCGATGATCGTGGGCGCGTGCCAGGCAAACGCAATCGGAGAGCCCAGGCGCATCAGCAGCGCGCTCAGGAATTCAACCGCGAGCGGATAGCGAAGCCGCGCGCCTGCGGCAAGCGATTCCTGCAGCACGAACGGATCGGCAGTCGCCAGATATCGGATAGTATCAAGATGATACGCGCCATCTCCCCACCCCATGAAAGATGCCTGGGCGGCCCCCTGGCTGTTCCAGCGCATCGCCTGGATGCCGACGATCGCAAGCAGCAGGACAAGAAATGCAATGCCGAGCGCGGATCCAATTTCTGATCCGGGATGGTTTCTGAACCGCGCATACTGCGCGCGCCAACGTTCTTTGAAATCCAAAAGCGCCTTCGCGAGCATCCGGAGATTCAACGCGATCAGAAAAAATGCGCTCGCGATTCCCGCGCCCGCGCCAACGCCGCTATTCTCAAACCCAACCGAAAAACCAAGCGCAAGAAATCCTGCGGCAACCATGCCGAGCGCGAGCGCGAATGTAGTCGCGCACCACGCGCTGATTTTCCGTTTCGGATCAAGCCACGCAACAAGCAAAATGCCGATGCCAAAACTCGCAAGAAAGAATGCTGCAGGCGCCATCGCGAATTGCAGGATTAATACCACCAGCCGTTTTTCTTCAGGAAATCGGTCAATCCTTGCCGATCCTGCTCATTAGTGCGGCTCAACAGTTCCTGGATGAGCGCGCGTCCCTGGGCATACTGCCCGGTTTGTTTATATAATCCGATCAAGCGAAAATACGCCTGGAATACCGCGTTCTGCCCGATCCCCTCCTGCCGAGTCATCGCGCGATATTCCTGGATCGCGTCAGTTGTTTTATTTCCGAGAACGAGCGAATTGGCGAATTGAAACCACTGGAACGCGTCGGAACGCGCATCGAACCCGTTTGAACGCGCTTTGTCCAGCGCTCCGTACGCATTGTCGCGCGTTCCCCAGCGCGCTTCATATTCGGCTTTGTAAAACCAGAAAACGCCCAAACGCTCGTTGAGCCCGAGCAGCATGTCGCTGTATTGACGCGCCTGCTCCTGCTCTCCTGTCTGCATCGCAAGTAAAAACAAATACTGGTACGCATCCTCGCGCTTGGGGGCGAGCGGAACCGCGCGCAAGAGCGCCTGCCGGGCATCCGCGCCGTTGACCGACGCGATGCCGGAACGCTGCTGGAGCTGGAATAAACCTACGCCGTATTCCAAAAACACATCGTAGTCGAGCGGATATGCGCGCATATCCTCCTGCAAGCGGGAAAGCACGTCCTGCACGAACTCCTGATATATTTTCGATTGCGCGACGCTCGGGTCAGAGCGCGAGAATTCGTCCAGACGCCTGTTCATCGCCGTGTCGATTTCCTTATTTAAAAAAGTATTCTTGGCGCGCGCAGCGTCGTAAAAGACCTTGCTTTGCGAAAGCGTCTGGTCCGGCGCGCTTGCTCCCGCGCGAAGTCCGAGCGCTGCGCGCACAATGCCGCTTCCCGCCTGTACCGGCAACACAACGCCGCTCCCAAATGCCCAAAGAATCACAACCGATCCGGCAATCCATGCCCATGCTTGCGCGTACCCGGGACTGCCTGCTGGTTTTTCTTGCATGCGCCCAGGATGTTCGGACCAAAGCAACCATCTCCCGAACGCAAAAATGACAAAGAGCACAACGCCGGACGACGGCATTTCAAAGAGCACCAGGTTTTGCACGAAATATGCAACAAGCAAGCCGGAAAAAATCGCCGCTTCGCGCGCTGTTTCAGGATTTGCCTTCGCGCCAAAAATGCGTTTGAGCGCGGCAATGCCCAAAGTCAGAAAAATCCCCAAATACGCTACGAGCCCCAGAATGCCCTGCGACGTCGCAAGATCGATGATCTTATTGTGCGGCCGGTCGAAGAGCGAGAGTTCGTACGTATGCAGATCGGGAATAAAATACTTGTCGAATGCGTAGATGAAATTCTCCATGCCCCAGCCAAGAATCGGCCGTTCCTTGAACGCATTAATGCCGATCTGCCACACGATAAGCCGGGGTTTGGGAATTTCCCAGATCGAATACACGCGCGACGCGAAAAACGGAGAAACCCGCTCCCAGACAGGCTTCAACAAAACCACGGAAAGCACAAGCACCGCAATTCCCGCAATCCCGATGAAGGCTGACTTACGGTATGCCTTTGAAGAAAAGGCCAAAAGAATGAATGACGCAACGATTCCAGCAAGCAAACCCACATACGCGCCTCGCGTACCGGACAGAAAAACCAGCACAAGTCCGAATCCAGCGCCCGAAAACCATAGTGCCCGCTTTTCCTTCCCTTCCGGCGCGAACGCAAGAAATACCTGCACGAACGCCAGCACCAAAAAATACGTCGCCAGGAACGCGGGATTGCCGAACGTTCCCGCGAGGCGATCCTGGCTTCCCAGCGCGGCAATCGAAGGCGCGAATTTGCTTACGAGAGCGATCAAGCCCGTAACCCAGGAAACCACGGCGTTGAATTGCAAAAAACGCATCCAGTCGCGGCGCTGCCGGAACACAGCAGTAAGCATAATGAAAAATGCGGCAAGATGCAGATACCAGAACATGCCGTCCATGCGTTCCGCCTTTGACCAGAATGAAAACGACGGGTTCACGCCCGCGACAGTCGAGAGCGCGATGGCGCCGATCCAGAGCAAAACAGTAACCGCGACCGCGTCTTTTTTCGGCCTGAGGTCCGCGTGCACAATCGCAAGCCCCAGGTATACGATCGCGGCAAGCTCAACCGCTGCCTGGAAAAACACCGCCTTCGGGAACACGAACGGAAACAGAAATCCGCTGCCCACGATGAGCGGCATGACAACCGCAGCATACAAACACCAGCGCGTGAACTGAATCAGCGCGTCGCGCTGGTTGCGAAAAAAAGAAACAATGAAATCCATACAGTACAAAAAAGCGCTAGCGCGCCAGAGGCGCTGACGATGATGCGCGACCGGACAAAAATTCCTGCGCTTTTCTCATTAATTCTTCAACCCGCTTCTGGAGCGCTCCAAGATCCGCCTGTTCTGCTGCGCGCTGCACCACGCGCCTATTCACCGCCGAAGCGCGAATCAAGCCGCCCTGTTCCGCAATCATGCCGATGACATCAACGCGGTCGCCTGCCCTCATCTCGAGGAACGACCATTGCCTGATTCTGCCGAACGAGAACAGAGTGCCGGCGTCGATCGACACTCGGAATATCAACCCCCACTCTTGTGCGGAAAACGAATCGGCTCCGACCGACACGACAAGCGCATCGGTAAGCCGCGCTTTGCCTGATCCGGTAATAACAACTGACTGCAAAGACGATTCCTGCTCCAAAGACGTATCGCGCGCAATGTCGGTTGCCCATTGCTTCCAGAGATCGGAAACCCGCGCCAGAATCCTCGGGAACAACCCCGGACTCGACGTAGAAGCCGGAAGCGCCTGAATGCCTTTGCTTTGATCTTCAAGCGCAAACCCCGGGATGGCAAATCCCGACGCCGCGATAACGACAAGAATGCACACTATGGAAAAACCGATGCGCATACCGCAGTATAGCATGCCGCAGCGCGCGGCTGTCCCCATAACGCAACCCAGCCCTCGTATGAGGGCTGGGTATGCGCCATCTGATCCCGAAGGATGAGATGAAAACCGACTATGGCTTGACGAAGATCGCGCCGGACATCGGGAATCCGAGGCCAACGTAGTTGGACGCGGAAATGTTTGCCGAAGTGGTCGAGCTGTCGTTGAAGCTCCAGTCGGAGCTCGTGTTCGCAATCTGGACCTGGAACGAGTTCCCCACTGAGGAGAACGTGCTCAAGTCTGCCTTCACGTAGAATTCCTTGGTTTGACCCGCAGGAACCGTGATGCTGCCTGATCCGAACGTAAAGCTGATCGTCTGGCCTGATGCGAGGTTTGCACCGGTTGAGGACGCAAGCACGCTGTCATTGGTGGCATCGTACAAGGTTACCGTGCCGGTTGCAGTTTTGCCTGCAAGGACAGTCAAACGAATCAAGTTGCTTGCCGTGGAGTTGAACTTCACGTCATCGTCGCTGTGCGCGGTGATGCGGAAGCGCAAAACTTCCATGGTACCCGGAACAAGCGTCGTGCTGGACGGCGCAACGTAGGCGAATGTCGGACGAGTCCTGACAAACGTCATGGTGTTGCCGTTCAGGTACGTACCACCTGCCGAGCCGCCTGCCAACGTTGCGTACTGGCTTGAGGTTGCCCCCATGGCCACTACGTCGGTCGTTGCAGTCGAAGCAGCGTTCACGACATAGACTGAAATCTTCATCGCTTCACCCGCGTCTGCGAATGTCGCGTTTGATTTGTTGGTCATGTCGGCTTTCACGACAACGGTCTTGTAGCTGTTCTTGGAAACAGTGAACAAGCCCGCGCCGTTCGAGAAGACTGCGGTATTGGACGCAGCGTTCACGAATGCAGGAACAGCAGAGCCGACCTGCGCGCCATCCACGAACAGTTTGATGTTCGTGAAGTTGCCCGGAACGTCCGGAGCGCCGGTTTCGTTGATCTTCACCTGAGTGACTTTCACGTCTTCGGTGTTGTTCGCAGCGAAGCGGAATGCAGCCAAGGTGACGCCGGTGTCGCCTGCAACCACGTAGGTTGAGTCAGGCATGGTCGGCGATGCCTCCTGCGAGATCGTTAAGGTCGCGCCGGAGTTCAAAGTGACGAGCTGGGCGTCAACGTTGCCAGAGCTGTATGAGACAGCACTGTTCGTTGCCGCGCCGGTTGCATCAACGCCAGTGATGCGGACATCGTCGCCTGACGCGCCGTTCCACAAGGTTGTGCTTGCGGTTGAAAGGACATTGCCTTTCAAGTCAAGCTGAACCGACTGGCCTGCAGCAATCGACAACTTCGTGCTGAAGTTGAAAGTTGAAGCAGTGCCCTGCGCCGCAGAGGAAGAGAGATTAATCTGCTGTCCGTACTGCGTGGAACTGTTCCACAAAGTCAATGCGTCGAATGCGGAACCAAGCGATTGGTTGCCGCCGTCGTTGATGGTCACGCTATTGACACTGACTCCCTGGTCAGTTGGAGCAGTAATCAACCATGACGCGAGCACAACGTTCTGCGCGTTGAGAACCGAGGAAATGTTCGCCACTGACGAGTTCTTGACTGCGGTGACGCCACCAGCAGAGATCGAAATCGTGTTGGCAGCTGTATCCGAGCCAGGAACGTTCACCGAAGTGCCGCTTGCCTGCAGCACGCCGTTGGCAGAACCAGCCACGAACGTAATCGAGACCGAGTTCCCTGAAACGATCGGCGAGGTCAAGTCAGCGTACACCGCGACTTTCTTCACCACGCCAGCCGGGAACGTGTAGGTTCCGGTGTAGGCCTGGGGCGTCGCGGTCGCCAACGTCGAAACGCTGGAGCCGTACTGGGTGCCGTCGATCATGACCTTCACGTTGTTCATCGTGTTGGTCGATCCTGTCTTGATAGTCAACTGGGAGACACGAATGTCTTCGCCAATCGCCTTCACGTCATAGGATGCGATCTTCACGTTGGTCGTGTTTGCGGTCAAGGGTCCGGTCGGCGAGTCGGTTGACTTTGAAACCGAGATGGAGCCCTGGTTGATCGAGGTGGTGCCTGCTGCCTTGAACAAGGTGAACACGTTGGACTGGTTCGTCTTCAGATAGACGTTGTAGGTCATATCCTTGGAAACGAAGTCCGCGCCGTTGGCAACCTCAAAGTAGAAGTTGCGTCCTGCGCCTTTCACCACGTTCGCGCGAAGCGAAACAGTGCGCGTCTGGCCTGAGGTGAAGCTCACCGGAGCTCCGGACAGGTCAAACGTGACGGTCTTGTCGGTTGCCATCATGGCAAGGGTCGAGCCGACCTGGGACCCGTCTACGAACAATTGCACGTTCTGAAGCGCATCGTAATCAGCAGTACCGACCAGCGTGAATTTCATGAATGAAACCTGCTGGGGCTGGTTTGCTGCGACCGCCGAGAAGCGGAATACTTCGTAGTTGGTTGTTCCCGGATCAACTGACGTGTTGCTTGCCGGAGTGGCTGACTGGATCGTCATCGTGCCCAAGTCGCCAACCTGCGCGACGGTGAAGGAGTTGCCCATCATGGGGAACGTGCCGACAACCGACGCTGCGTTGGTGGCAAGGTCACCTGCCGCCAGAATGCCGAACTGGAAAGTCTTTCCAGCCGACGTGCCGTTTGCCAAGTCCATTTCAACCGTAACGTCCACGAAGGAACCTGCCGGGACTGTGAACAGCCCTGCCGAGTTCGCAAACGTGAATGCGCCCGAAGAGATGGACGGTGAGCTCGCGACCTTCGCGCCGCCGACGTACAAGTACAAGTTAGACACATCCGCGTCCGCGCTCACACCTGAACGGCGCACGACAACCTGGTTCACCTGGACCGCAGCTGCTGCTGGGGCGGTAAACCGGACTGCGAGGACCGGTGCAAGTGCCTGCGCGCCACTCGCGGTGGTCTGATGCGCAACCAAGGTTGTTCCTGCCGGGTTCGACGGTGAAAGTACCACCGAAACTGAACCAGCCGGAGCCGGGGTTGCGCCCGGGGTGGTGGACGGTGTCGTGCAGTACTTTCCGTTCAAGGATGCGCGGGTCAAAGGACCAACATATCCTGCTGCCGGAGAGATGCTGTTCGCCTTTTGATAGGCGACCACTGCTGCCCTGGTCAAAGGACCGAAGTACCCTGACACAGGCGACACGTTCAGCCACGTCTGCACAGTCTTGACTTCGTCATCCCGCATCGGGTATGACAAGTTCTTGGACAAGCAGACAGCGCTTGAACTTGGCGATGACGACTGAAGAGCTGCAAGCTGTGCCTGCAATGCCGCGATCTGCGCGAGCAGATCAGCGATCGTGACAGCGGACGCAGGTGCGACTGCACCCAAGACGCTGACGACGACGAGAGACATCGCAAATGCTTTCTTCAATGTTTTACTCATCGTTTTTTATTATTTTTTCGTGATATATTCGCTCGTTCCCTGTGCGTCTGGCCGGCTCCCAACAGAATCGTCGGGATAATCGACATAACCGGCTGTTCCGAGACATGCCGCATGCGCGGCGCGCCAAGGACGGCACCAATGGTTCGACCAAAGGAACGAACAAATAATCCCTTAAGGAATTATTGGAACAAGATACGACCTTCTTGTTCCGCTTCGCAGGAGAATGCGCTGTTGCTCGCTGCTTGCGTTGCCAGAACGTATGCTGCAACGCGCACAAACCCGGCATTCTCATGCCAAGCGGAACAGGAACTCTTCAATTATCTGACCAGTCGCATGATTGAAAATTGGAAAATAGATATGGATGAAAAGTATAAAACAGCACTCTAGGAGCTATCTCGATTCCTCTTCTGTAAGAAAGGACGAAATAAGAGGAATTTTCTTACAAAAGTCTCTTTCCTTCGATCACGGCATTGTACCTAAAATCCTCTAAACGGTCAACCCGAGTTTTACACAGGATGCATTCATTTCATGGTCGCGACAAGCATAAACTCGGTTCCGCCGGGCCCTTGGGAAAACGAAGAAAGCGGAACGTCGACGGAAGAAAACGAACCGGTATATCCTGTCAGCCGCGTTTTGAAATCAAAAGCTTTTTGCTGGCTTGGCGCAGTCCCCCACAAGCGCAATTCAGGACTATTCCCGGAAACCGAAATGCGCGAGATGGCGATGTTTGCGTTTTTTGCCTCCTGAACAACCGGATCAAGATACGCGCTCCATCCGCGCACTTGTTTTTCCGCCAAGCCGAGCCGCGTAACAAGCGTATTGAACGCTTGCGCCTGTTTTTCCAAATCAGCGATCACTGCCGCTTCCGGAGCGCGGCTGAACGCATCGATGCTGCCGCGGACTGCGGCATACTGGAAATTCACCACCGCGAAAACAGCCAGAGACATCGCGAGGACCCCTCCGAGCGTGACCAGGACGATTTTTGACCAGAGCGACGCGAACGCGTACATGCGCGAACTCCGGTATGCCGCTTTCGTATTCTCGGGTAAGACGCTCACGATGCTGTCGTCTTCACGCGGAATCAAACTGCCGCGCAAACTCAATCCGATCAGGCCGGCGTGCAGATCGGGCGCCGGCGCCTGTCCTGCGGCATCCGGTTTTACAACCTGCGGCAATGCCACGGGAGTCATGCGAAGCGAAAAAGTCTTTGCCACATGCTCTCCCAGCTCTTGTTTGAGCACGGGCGCGAACAAAATGAAATTCTGCACTGCCTCGTCGTTGTGGAGCGCGTAATATTCCAGAATCCTGCGCACTTCCCGGGACAGAATTGCCTCCAGGTCCTCGCGCGTAATGGTGCCGTCCTGCGCTTCGGGGATTTCCTTCCAGAACAGATAGAAATCGAACAGGAGCTTCCCCTGCTTGCCGACCAGGAACGTGATGCCGTCCTGCCCGATATCAATGATGAGAAGCGTGATGTTTTTCTCGACGGTTTGGGAAAAATACGCGAACAAGCGCAAAAGGGAGAGTGATCGCGACTCGAGCGCGAGCGGCTGCATGCCGACCTGCCGGAATGCCTCCAGGTACGGGTCGATGCGCTGCTTGCCCGCCACCGCGACCAGAAATTCGCGCTGAAGCGTGCGCAAGTTCACACCCAAGTTCTGCCAGTCCATATACGCGTCGGCAAGCGCGATCGGCGACACGCGGCCGGCATTCAGGCGCACTGCTTCGTTATACGAGGCTTCCGGAATATCCGGCAGCTCGAGCACGTGCAAAGAAAAATCGGCAGACGGCAAAGACGCGATGAACGGAAGCATTTGCGCCTTGCCCGGGTTGATCTGAACCTGCAGCTTCGCGAGCGCGTCTACAAACGCGCCGACGTTCTTCAATTCGCCCTTGATAATGGCGCCTTCAGGCAGCTGCACTTCGGTAAATGCCTCCACCGACAAATCGTAGCGCGAGAGCAGCAAATACGAAACCGCTTTTTCGCCGATCTCGAGCGCGGGAAATTCCTGCTTCGGGACGAGCTTGTCAAGAAATTTCTGGAACAAAGACGGCGATGTCATACGGATAGTATAAAAAGGCGAACCCCAAATAGCAAATGGCGGACGGCGCTGAATTGTTCAAAAACGATACATCAATCCGCTCTTTACCATTGGCTATTCGCTTCAACATTACAAACTCACTTCTTTCCAGAAAATAACGGTTATTCTGCCGGTCTGGGAATCAACCGCGGCTTTTACTTGTATTTTCCTGCGCGCGCCGGAAACGGTTCCGGTCGACGTGATGAGCACGATGTCCGGCACTGACGCGCCGGTCTCATCCGTGCCGTTCTGCACCTGCACAGTCGCGCTCCCATTCCCCACAGCGAGCGCCGTTCCAGCTGTGCTGTATGCCTTATTGGACAGAAGCTGGTCCATGGCATCGTTCGCGCCTGCCTGCGCGGCAAAATACGCTGCTTGCGTGTTCTGCCACGAAAACGAAGCGGTGGATTCGAAAAAACTCAATAATGCCATGCCGACGCCCAACACCGTCACCACCAACGCAATACCCAAAATCATCACGAGCGCAGACGCGCCGCGCGCGTATGCGCGGCTAACAGCCAACAACCAACGACCAATGCCGGGTGACGTCATAATCTTTTTCTTTATCATAACACGCCGAGGCGTTCGCGTTAGTCGTTTTGCGAGATTTAATTCGTTTTATCCTGGCTCGCGAGTTCTTCTGCCTCCTGAAAACGCAGAGAAAACACTTTTGAAACGCCATCCTGCATCGTGACGCCATAGAGCACGTCGGCTGATTCCATAATGGAACGATTGTGGGTAATAATGATGAACTGCACGCGTTTCGTCATTTCCTTGAGCAGCTTCGCGAATTTCTGCGAATTGGTTTCGTCGAGGGCCGCGTCAATTTCGTCGAGCACGAGGAGCGGCGGCTGCGCCGCGGTGATGATCGCGAACAAAAGCGCGATCGCCGTGAGCGATCGTTCGCCGCCGGAAAGCATTTCCAGCGATTTCACTTTTTTGCGCGGCAAATGCACGGAAAAATCAACGCCAAGTTCAACATTGTCACCTTTCCGGCTGCCACCCTCGGTTTTTTTATTCTTCACATCTTCTTCTCCGCCCTCCGCAGCCGGAATGCCGTCTGCCAAGCTCTCTTCTGCTATCTTCACCACGCCAACCGACGCCGTGCCGCCGTCGAAAATAATTTTGAAAAATCTGTCGAACTCGCGATCGATTTCGCGAAGCGCCTCTTCGAAGCCAACGCGGATTTTTTCTTCCAGCGAACGGTTAAGCCCGTCCAGGTCTTCGAGCGCAGCGTCCAAATCCTGTTTCTGCCCTGCCAGAAACGCATGCCGCTCGGATGTTTCCCGGTACGAGCGCACGACTTCCTGGTCGATTTCTCCGATGAGCGCAAGGTCGCGCCGGATTCGAATCAGGCGCGTTTCCAGTTCTTCAAACGGAACTCCAGTTCCTCCGTCGCCTCCCGATTCTGCGATGCGCGTTTTATGTTCAGCGACAAAAGCATCCCACACATATCCCGCCTCCCGGAGCTTCATCGCAAGATCTTCCTGCTTGAGCGCTTTGCGCTCGTGGGCGAATTTCGCATGTTCGAGCGCTGTTTCTTTTTCCTGCAGAGCGGAACGCATAACCTCCATGGCCTTCACCGTATCGCGGAGCGCCTGCGACTGCTCCTGGCTTGTTTTTGCAAACAGCTCCAATTCGGATGACAAGCGCGCGAGCTCTCCGGAACACGCCTCAACATCTCCTGCCAGGCGCTGTTTTTCCTGCTGCAACAGCTCCTCTTCGCTTCCGCGCCGGACATCCTGTTTGGGCGATTCCAGAAAATCCCTGATATTGCTCGCAAGCGATTTGATTGCCTGGCGCAGCGGGGCAAGATCGGAAAACGATTCGAATGATTCCAGTTGTGAACGCACTTCGTTGAGTTTTGCTGCCAGTTTCCCCGCATCAGCGGCAGCAGGATGGCGGCTGAATAAGACAAACGCCTGGAGCTTTCCTTCGATTACGCCGAGCTGGCGCGACGCTTCGGATCGTTTTTCTTCAGCCCTACGCATGGTTTCTCGGATGCGCGCGTGCGCTTCGCCGTCTGACGGACGCTCCTGTTCCAGACGGGAAAGCGTATGCGCTCCCTCCTGAATGCGGCTGCGCAAACCCGCAATCTCCTGTTCGGCGCCGGATATGTCAAAAACTGATTCCGCTTTCCGGGAAAATTCCCGCTCAAGATCCGCTATTTTGCGCGAGAAATATTCCGTTTCCAGTTCGCGCAGCTCTGTTTCTTTCTCGGCGCGCGATTCCCATTTCTGCACCTGGCGCTTGAGCGAGCGGAGATTGGGTTCCAGCTCGCGCATAATGTCTTCGACTTTGGACAAGTTGTCCCTGGTTTCCCTGATTCTGCGCTCCGCTTCTTCCTTTTTCAAACGGAACTCTTTGAGCCCCATCATTTCCTCGAGCATTTCCCTGCGCTCGACTGGATTCGCGCGCAAAAAAATATCCGCCGCGCCCTGATTCACAATCCCCATTCCTTTGACGCCGAGTTTCGCCGCAGCAAGCAGATGCGTCACGTCTTTCAGGCGGGCGCTTTTTTTGTTGATTGCGTATTCTGACGCTCCGTCGCGATATACCTTGCGGCTGATGAGAACCTGCCCGAAATCAACCGGGAATGTCTTTGCCGCGTTATCGAACTCGAGTGATACGGATGCGAACCCTCCGGCCGCTTTCTGGCCAGCGCCGTTGAACAAGACATCTGTTGAGCTTCCCGCGCGGATATGCTTGGCGCTCTGCTCGCCCAGCACCCAACGGACTGCATCGACTACATTTGATTTCCCCGACCCGTTGGGACCCACAACCGCGGTAATGCCCGCGGGAAACGTCAATGCGGTCTTATCGGCAAATGATTTAAATCCGTGAATCTCAAGTTTCTTCAACATATATCTCTTCTACAGAAAAGTTCGCGCGCGGAATGCGATAGAAGTACCGTTTTCAGGCACGTTGGCGCATTCCGCGCGCGAACGACCAACTATTTCCACCCTTTTTGCTTCAGCGCTTCCTGGGCTGCCTGCACTTCCGCTTCCTGCTTGGAAAATCCCCTGCCCTCTGCGACTTTTTCCTCACCCACAAACACGCCCGCCAGAAATTGTTTCTCGTGGTCAGGTCCCCATTCTTTCAAAACTTTATATAAAGGCGTCACACCGACGCGCGCCTGCGCCTGCTCCTGAAACACGCTTTTCGGATCGCGATGCAAACCTTTTTGCAGGATTTCGTCGAGTTTCGGCATGAGTATACGCACAATAAACGCTTCTGCCTGATCATATCCCGCATCCAGATAAATCGCGCCAACTAATGCTTCAAACGCATTCCCGAGAATTTCCTGCCTTCCCCTGCCGGTATCCTTGGATTCGCCTTTGGAAAGCAGAAGAAAGTCGTTGATGCCCAGTTCCCGCGAAATCTGCGCAAGCGTGTCCGCGTTCACGAGCGCGGCGCGAAAACTCGTCAGTTCCCCTTCATTGTGCTGGTAATGCTCAAACAGGTATTTGGTCACCACCAATTCCAATACCGCGTCTCCGAGAAATTCAAGACGCTCGTTGTGCGCTCCGGTCCAGGACGGACGCTCGTTCAAATACGAGCGGTGCGTCACTGCTTCCTGAAGCAACTCTTTGCGCGAAAATGAAACGCCGATTTTCTTCTCTAAGCCCTGAATCTCCATACCGGTTATTCCCAATCTCTCCGCCGCGCGCGCCAATCATCTCAGCTGTCGTGCGGCGCTCCTACTGGTTTCTCTTCGTTAGTTTTTCCCATATTCCCCATCTCGCGATACACCGTGCCGAGCACGCCGTTGATGAATTTCCCAGACGATTCGCCGCCGAATTCTTTGGCAAGTTCAATCGCCTCATCGATGGCAACGCGTTCCGGCACTTCCTGATGGTTGCCCCAGATCAATTCATACAACCCCAAGCGCAGGATGTTTCGGTCAACCAGGTTGATCTTTTCCAATGGCCATTCGGGCGCGGCTTTCGTGATAATCGCATCCGCCTGATCCTTGTGCGCAAGCGTCTGATCCACGAGTCTGCGCGCGAATTCCGTGTCTTTCAATTCAGGCCCGAATTCTCCGGCATTGCGCTTGAACACTTCATCGAGCGGAGCGACATTCCCGCTGTTGAAATCGAGTTCGTAGAGCGTCTGCACCACAATGGACCGTGAAAGATGACGCGAACCCATGACTTTAAAGATTTATGATTTACGATTCAAGATTTAAGAAAACATCAATAAATCCTAAATCTTATTTCGTAAACCTACCATTACTTCTTCTCCGTTTGTCCCAGCACTTTTTCCCTGCGCTTCTGCTCCTTTTTGTTCGCTTTTTTCATCACGTCGATCATTTCCTTGCCCTTGAAATACCCGCAGTTCGCGCATACGCGGTGCGGCGCCATTAAACTATGGCATTTCGGGCACGCAGCGAATTTCGTTGCCCTGAGCGCCATGTGCGACCTGCCTGCGTTTCTGCGCGATTTTGTGTGATGCCGGTTTGCTATGCCACCCATACGATTCTATCGATAATATCTGTTTATTCGTATGTTTCACTATACCACGCTCGCGCGAAAATGACAATTCGCATAGCGACAAAGACCCTACTGGTTCGTAGGGTCTCTTCACAAATCAAAATGTTGTCGAGGCGGCCGTGGCGATAATCCTCCCTTCGTGCTTACACCAAACCGTTGTCGGCTGATCAAAAGTTCTAGCGACAAACTGGAAGATGCCAGCAACAATATCATCAGCCTTTGGCAGAAGATCCGGCTCTTCGGATATCTCGATTTCAACCAGGATCGTGTGATCTCCGGTTTCTTCGGTTTTCACGAACGAAACCTTGCAGCCGCGCTGTGTTCGCCAGACGGCATAGCCTCCGACCGCGTCGATCATAGTCTCGAGGGCACCTAATCGGACCAGGTTAAGGCCCGCGGCATCAAACTTTGCCGTGTCCGCGCCGGTGATTGTTACAACAATCATAGGAAACCTCCTTTCCTGCATAATCAATACCATATTGTGTTTTTGAAGTCAAGATGATATGATTGTACTGGTTCTCGAAAGGAGGACGAATGTTGCAAAAAATAGTTGTCACGGGAGGATTGGTCCTCGTCATCGTTGGCGGAGCGATTAATATATATCGCAGAATCCGCTACCATGATCACGACAGAAGTCTCGGGCAAGGAATCATGCTCATCGGCGTTCTCGTCGCCGCAATCGGTATGAACTTATAACCGAGACCATCTCCCGTCAAAACGCACCCGCATGGGTGCGTTTTGCATTTTCGCATAGTACAATCATCGCATGAAGCGCAACAAAAAACTTATTCCGCTCATTGTCATCCTTGGCCCGACCGCATCCGGCAAATCAACACTTGCCGTACGCCTGGCACAAACATGCAACGGCGAAATCGTGTCTGCTGATTCGCGCCAAATCTATAAAGGCATGGAAATCGGCGCAGGCACCGTAACGAAAACAGAAACCAAAGGCATCCCCCACCACCTTCTCTCATTTCAAAATCCGAAACGTCCGTACAACGCCCACGAATATCAGCGCGCTGCAATCGCGGCGATTCGGAAAATCGCCCGGGCAGGCAAGATTCCGCTTCTGGTCGGCGGCGCAGGATTCTGGATCGACGCCGTATGCCAAAACCTGCGGTTTCCGAACGCGAAACCCGATCGAGCCCTGCGCAAAAAGCTAAAAATAAAGACCGCGCAACAACTTTTTTCCATGCTGGAAAAACTTGACCCGGAAAAAGCAAAAACCATTGACCAGCGCAATCCGCACCGCCTGATGCGCGCGATCGAAATAGCGAAAATGCTCGGCAAACACGAAACACTCCAAACAGGGCCGCAGTTGTTTTCGTGCCTCTATCTGGGCATTGCGCGCGATAACGCGAACCTCAAAAGCAAAATCACAAAACGATTCAACCGGTGGCTTAAAGCAGGTTTTCTCAATGAAGTACAAGCGCTCATGAAAAAGAAACTGTCTGAAGAGCGCTTCCGTGAGCTCGGCCTCCATTACTGGTACGCGTATACATATCTTTCCAACAGAATATCGCGCGACGAATTTGTCACACAGTCAATTGTTTCCATCTGGCACTATGCCAAACGCCAAATGACATGGTTTCGGCGCAACAAAAATATCCACTGGGTCACAACATTTCGTGAAGCGAAGAAACTCGCATCGCAATTCGTAAAAAATGGAGAACTGGGAAATAAACTCCAATAGCTGGAGCTATTCTCTGTTTTTGACAGCGCGGTAAATCAGGAATGCGATCCGTGCCCGTTCCAGGCGTGAATTTCCTGCTGCGGCAGGCGGAGTTTTTTTGGCGTCACGAATAAAAGTGCAAACGCAACTGTTGCGGCAAATGCGCCGACGAAGGCAAACGTCATGCGCTCGCCCGCGAATGTCGCGATCATGCCGGCAAGCGGCGGCCATATGATATATGAAACATTTCCGACCGAATTGATAAGTCCGATGAGATCTTTCTTCTCGGTCCCCATGCGCGCCACGACATCGGTATACACGCCCTCGATGAGCGGGTAGCAGAACGAAAGCGCCAAGGAAGACAGAAATACAAGCGTGAGCTGCCACGGAACGCTCGATCCGAATGCCAATCCTGCGAGTAATAATCCTGCAACGATGAGCAATTTCTCCGACATGATTTTCTTTCCTTTGTACATGCCCCAGCGCGCAACCATGAATCCGATAAACAGCGAAGGCAACTGGTATGCGGTAAGGAATAAACCGCCCAAGAAATTCTGACGCGCCAATGTTTCCGTCCAAAGCACGCCGGTAACCCAGAATGTCGCATCGATAAATCCAAGCATGACGCTCATGATGATGGCAGGCCATATGGCATTCGAAAGCACTGACCAGCGGCGAAGCTCTTCCCACGGCCCCACGCGCTTTACATCAGGCTCGGGAAGCGGTTCGCGCCCATTACCGAAAAATGCCACGAGCGTAAACCCGATAGCGAGAAGCGCAAGAACGCCCATCCCGATCGCCGGCGCGCCGCGCACAAGAAGCGCTGCCGCGGCAATCGGCGCTATCGCGTACGCGACATTCACGAACGCGCCGGTTATGCCCCACGCGCCCGAGCGCAACCGAACCGGTATCGCGCTCCCCATGAATTGGTACGCGGCAAACGATTCAAGTTCATAATATACGCCCCACGCAATCATCGTAACAATGAAGAGGGCAAGAAACGGTTTGATCGTCGCAGCCGCAAGGAAAAACGATACAAAGGCGGAAATGATAATCGCTGCAAACAACAACGTCCGTGCGCGCCTGCGCCGGAGAACATGCGGGAAAAGAACGTCGGCGCCGAACCCCACGATGGATTGCACGCTGATAATCGCGCCGACCGCAGCAGGGTTTTGCAAGGCCTGCTCAATCTGGTTGGGCGCCCAAAAACTGATAATGCCATCCGCAAGCCTGATGAAGAAAAACGTTATGGAAAACAAAAACACGCGCGCCCATACCTGGTGTTCACGGAAAAAGAAATAGATCGGTTTCATGCGTCGTGGCGTCGCGATAGTTTCCCCTCTTTAATGGTCATTCTGTAGCCGTTTCCAGCGGTGCGCTTCGCCTGAATTTTCTCGCAATCGTAAACAGCAAAAGCGTGCCGAAAAGCATAATGGCGCCGGTCAGGACAAACAAAAACCGGAACCCGAGCGCCTGCGCGACCGCGCCGCCGATGCCCGCGGTCGCGGCGCCCCCGAGATCAGTCACTGTATTGTACATGCTCCATTCCAAGGCCACATCATCCTTATCCACGTGGCGCGTGAAAATCGCCTCCCAACTCGTATATGCGAATGCAGCTCCCACGCCGTACATAGCCTCAATGATATAAAGTTCCCAGGGCTGCGAAATCAATAAATAAAAAAATGGAATTACGGACATCACGAGCGACCCGAATATGAGCACTGCAAAGTCGTCGCGCTCGCCGCGCGTCAGATCGAGGAATCGCGCAATCGGAATGGGCAGGAGCGATTTAAAAATGAGATAGATTGCCGAAGCAAATCCAACCACTTCCAGGCTGCCGCCCTTGATCTGATCCGTGATGAAAATCGCGAATACCGGCCCCAGGAATCCGAATCCCGACCAGATGAAGAAATCGGAGAGAATCATCACGCGGATGATCTTGTTCAGGCGGACTTTTTCAAATATCCGCGACGCGAAGCGGAAAAAACGCATACCTTACTGTAACACACTTCTGTCCTGTTTTTCCCTAAATCAAACGACAGAAAAGCAAATGCAGCAGGGTTATTCCTGCTGCATTTCTTTCTTTTCCCGATTTTTTTCGCGCATCCAAAGCATCTTGGCAATACGTTGGGCACGCCTGTATTGTATTTCCTCGTCTTGCGACAACGGTATGCGCGGCGCAAACGCGCTGATCGCGGGATCGTACCTGCGCGCCTGCCAGCGCAAAACCGTATGAAACGGAAACCGCGACCATGGTTTTCTGCCTGTAAAACTCGGCAAAAGCGCGCGCGTCGCTTCATCAGTTTGCCAGCCAACCGGAAGCAAAAACACGTCAAGCGGGCAATGATACGTATGCTCTATCGCTTCTGCTTCTTGCCAGCGTTTTTGATCGCAATATGCATCCCATTGAGCTTGCATCCCGCTCCAGCACAGCTTTTCACATTCTTGTTGCCAGGCATCCCATTCGAGC